>MFIX01000246.1 GCA_001780825.1 Candidatus Glassbacteria bacterium RIFCSPLOWO2_12_FULL_58_11
TTCTGGATCGGCAGGAAAGCCGGGGCCGCCTATAACCAGACCGCCACCCTGGCTTTCACCGCAGCCAGCAATAACTTCGAGCTGGCGATCGCGGTGGCGGTAGCGGTTTTCGGTCTCAACTCCGGGGTCGCTTTTACCGCGGTAATCGGTCCCCTGGTCGAGGTGCCGGTAATGATCAGCCTGGTTAACGTGGCCCTGAGGTTCCGGCGGAAATATTTCGCGCCGGACGCCGTCTGACCGCCTCCGTAGACTTGCCTGCTTGCCCCTGTTCTCTTTACCGCACTAAAATTCGGCTTGCTCCAGGGCCGGGTTGTAGCGCCGGCCGCCATTTATTCCTCTCCAGAACAGTAAAAATCCCCTCCTTCCGATTTTCAGCCCTGTTTTTTGCCGCTTTTTATTGAAAAAATGGAATTTCGGTTGTATTAAATTCATAGCCTCAGTTTGGGAAGATTTCTCAAAGACCAGCCGGTGCAATTTCTCTGTACCGATGCGGAGGTTCCAAAATGAAGATTTTCTCCCGTCTCGCCTGCCTTCTCCCGCTCTTCTGCACTTTTGCCGTGTCTCTCGCCCAGGATGAGTTCGCCACTATCCCGGCCTCCTCCAAAAAGCTTACTGATTCGGTTACCGGGATCGAGGTCGAAACTCAGATCAGCGAGTTCCGGATCGCCCGGACTGAAACCACGCAAAGCGAGTTCAGCCGGATCATGGGCCGCAACCCCTCATTCCACCAGGGTCTGGATTTGCCCGTGGAAAGCGTGAGCTGGTGGGAGGCGATCCGCTATTGCAACCTGCGGAGCCTGAAAGAGGGCCTCGAGCCCTGCTACGACCTGGCGACCGGGGCGCGCGACCCTTCCCGCGCGGGTTACCGTCTGCCTACCGAGGCCGAATGGCTCAAGGCTTTCGGCGATTCGGTCCAGTTCACGGCCGAGACCATCGGCCAATACGGAAATATCGGCTCCTCTAACACTAAAAGCCTGGAGGAGCTTAAAAAGGACCTCGCCGGGCGGATGCCCCAGAAAGCGGGGAGCCGGCCGGCCAATAAAAACGGCCTTTTCGACATGCTGGGCAATGTCTGGGAATGGTGCGATGACTTTAATGGCCGGGTGGCCGGCCACCCCGTCCCGCTGATCGACCCGCGCGGGCCGGACTGGGCCCCGGAAAGGGTGCTCCTGGGCGGCTCGTTTATCAGCCTGGCCGGCAATTGGGGCCGCAGCTACCGCTCCTCGATAATGCCCGAATACAGAAGCCGGTTCACCGGGTTCCGCCTCTGCCTGAGCACCGGCCGGCGCTGGAGCGCCGCCGCGCCCGAGGAGAGTGTCTGGGCTGAGCCTTATAACCGGGTCCCCGCAGGCTTCGAGAACAAGACCGGCGAGCTCTCCTCCCTGGTTCAGGACTCCCAGGGCAAGACGATCACCACCCTGGAGGGATGGGAAAAAAGAAGGGCCGGGATAAAGGCCAAGTGGGAGAAAACCCTGGGCTTGAGCGCCGAGACCTCCGGGAAGCCGAACGTCAAAGAGGTCCGCACCTTCGAGGAGGAGCTCTATACCGGCAAGCTCATGTACCTGCAGGTCGAGCCGGAGTTCTGGGAAAAAATCTACCTGATGTACCCGCGCTGTCCCCTGCGCAACCCGACACCGGTGGTGATCGTGCCTTATTACGATGTGGATGTGCCCGCCGGCCAGCCGCTGGGCGGCCGCACCTATCTCCCTCCAGGCACGCGCTCTTTCGCCTACCTGATGGTGCAGCAGGGCTATATCGCCTGCGCCATCCGCTGGTACGGCGAAAGCTACGGCGAGGGCTACGGCGAGGCGGTAGCCAACCTGAAACTGAACCATCCGGGCTTGAGCGGCCTGGGCAAATGGGTCCGGGATGCCCGCTGCCTGCTGGACTACCTCTACACCCTGCCCGGGGTGGACCGCGATAATATCGGTATCATCGGCCATTCCCTGGGGGCCAAGATGTCGCTCTATGCCGCGGCCAATGAGCCGCGGATCACCGCCGTGGTCTGCTCGGAGCCGGGGATGGGCCTGGATTTCTCCAATTACGAGGACTACTGGTACCATGATAACTCAATCCTGGCCCGCGATAAGGCCACCGACCACCACGAGCTGCTCGGCCTGATCGCGTCCCGTCCTTTCCTGCTGATCGGCGGGGACAGCGCGGATAACGACAACAGCTGGTACTATATCAATTCCGCCCGCCCGGTGTACCAGTTGTTCGGCAAACCCCTTAATATCGGCTATTTCAATCACCGCAGCGGCCACTCGCCCACTCCGGAGGCGGTCGGGCTGGCTGTCGATTGGCTGAAACATTTTCTCGGCGGAAATTGAGGCGCCGCCGATCTATCGCTTTATTTCCCGCCGCCGGTTCCGAACCGCGCGGCGGACTGGAGAACGGGATGAACTTTCATGAAGAGGAGGATCCGGCAATGAAAAGACGAGAAATGTTAGCCGCCGCCTCGGGTTTCGCCGCGGCCGTTTTACCTGGGGCTGCCCTGGCGCAGGGTGTCGGGAGCAAAATGGATGCGGGCCGCCAGATTATCGATCTGCGGAAATATTATCTCCCGGTCGGCCCGAAAAAAGAGCGCTTCAATGATTTCCTGCGGGATGCCGCCATCCCGGCGTTGAACCGTCTCGGGGTCAAGCCGGTGGGCGTGTTTATCGTGCTTTACGGCGCCAATGTGCCCTCGCCCACCCTCTATATCCTCCTGCCCTACGACTCGCTCGAGGCCTGGTCCGCCGCCAAGGAGCGCCTGGCCGTGGACACCATTTTCCTGGAGGCCGGGGCACCCGTGCTGGATTGCCCGATTCTGGACCCGGCCTTCCTGCGGTCCGAAAGTACTCTGCTGAGAGCGTTCAAGAACATGCCGACGGTCGAGACGCCCCCGCAGACCGCGGGTAACAAGCCGCGCCTGTTCGAGATGCGCACCTATGAAAGCCACAGTGTCAAAGCCGGGATGAAAAAGATCGAGATGTTCAACGAGGGCGGCGAGATCGAAATCTTCCGCCGGACCAGCCTCAACCCGGTGTTTTTTGGCGAGACCCTGACCGGCACTCAGATGCCCAGCCTGACCTACATGCTCTGCCACGATAACATGGAAACCCGGGATGCCAACTGGGGCAAGTTCGCTCAGGACCCGGACTGGCTCAAGCTGCGCGAGATGGAGAAATACAAGGACACGGTTTCCAATATCACCGATATCATCCTGCGGCCGACCGACTATTCGCAGATTTGAGGCCGAAGTAAACGGACAGGCCTGATCTCGGCCGGGGGAGGGAGGCTGGAAAACTCGCTCTTTTTCTGGACCATCATCGCCTACCTGGCCCTGCTGATCGGGGTCGGCGCCCTGAGAAGCCGCCAGGTGCGCTCCGGCGAGGATTTCATTGTCGCCGGCCGGAAACTTTCCACCGGGGTGCTGGTAGGCACCCTGCTGGCGACCTGGATCGGCTCCGGCTCGATTTTCGGCAGTGCAGGTCTGGCCTACGACAAAGGTTTGCCCGCGCTCTGGTTCGATGCCGGGGTCTGGGTGGCGATAGTCGTGCTCTATTTTGTCGCCGGGAGAGTGCGCCGCTTTGCCCAGTTCACCGTGCCCGATATCCTCGAGGCCCGCTACAATAAGTACGCCCGCCTGCTCGGCACCCTGGTAACCGTTATCGCCTACACCGCGATAGTGAGCTACCAGTTCCGCGCCGGAGGCCTGGTCCTCAACTTTGTCACCGGCATCCCCAGGGAGAGCGGGATAATTATCACCGCGCTCTTTGTCATCGGCTACACCGTGCTGGCCGGGATGATCTCCGTGGCCTATACCGATGTGGTCAATGGGATCATCATGACTCTCGGGCTTTTCCTCACCCTGCCCTTTCTGGTCCACAGCGCCGGCGGCCTGAGCGGGATCGCCGCCGCCCTGCCCGCCTCGCACTTCCAGGTATTCGGGGACCTCCCGGTCTCCGAAGCCCTGGGCTATTCCTGCGCCACCATGCTGCTCCTGCTGGGCGAGGCCGGGATGTACCAGCGTTTTTTCTCCGCCCGCGATGAGAGGATAGCCCGCAAAGCCGTTCTCGGCTGGGTCTGCGGGACAATCGTGCTCGAGACCCTGATCGTCTTGCTCGCGGTGGCCGGCAGCGCCCGGTTCAGCGGGATCAACCCCGAGATGGTGCTGCTCTACTCGGTCAAAGAGGCCCTGCCCCTGGCGGTGGGCTGCCTCAGCCTGGCCGCGATCGTGGCGGTCATTGTCTCCACCGCCGACTCTTTCCTGCTCGTGCCGGCGACCAGCCTGGCCAGGGACATTTACCAGCGCTTCATCAACCCGCGGGTCTCTCCTTCCGGGCTGGTCCGCTTTTCCAGAGCGGCGGTTATCCTGCTGGGAATATTGGCCTACCTGCAGGTGAGCTTTTTCAGCCGGGTGCTGGAGATGGCGATTTACGCCTACACGATGTACGGGGTGGGGATAACGCCGGTGCTGCTGGCCGCGTTCTTCTGGAGGAGAGCCAATGGGCCGGGCGCGGTAAGCTCGATCGCCGCCGGTATGCTGACCACCGCGCTCTGGGAGCTATTGGGCAAGCCTTTCGGCTGGCCGACAGTCTATCCGGCGTTAGGCTTGAGTCTTTTCTGCCTGGTGGGGGTAAGCCTGGCCACCCGCAAGCCGGATGAATCGAAATGGCGGCCTTTCATGGGACAAGGAGTCGTCGCTGAAATCCGGCCCTAATGCTGCTCGGGCTTCTTGTACCGGAAAGCAATCGCCTCCACCAGCAGCTCGCTCTTCTTGAACTCGCTCCGCCGCTCGCTGGCATACTCATTGCCAATTTCTGCCGCGGGCTTGACTATTATTCCCTCGGCCCCTTTCCTCAGCGCCTGTTTGCGCAGCTCCGCCAGGATCTTCTCCTGCGAGACCCCTCTGGCCCGGAGCGTACCGATTACGATATAAGGCTGCTCCGGGTAATATGTCAGGACCACCAGGTCTTCTGTCGGCGCGTATGTCTCCGCGCCTTTGGCCGGGGTATAGGAGGTCTTGACACAGCCAGCCGCGGACGCCAGCCAGAGCGCGGCCGCCAGGCAGGAGACGAACATTGTTTTTCTCATTTCAGTGTTTCCTCCGGATAAATCTATAAAGATTATCCCGATGCTTCTGCATAAAAAATCATACGCATCAGGCGGCGTTTATTCAAGAAAATTGATGGCTGCTGGCCGCCCGGCTTGCGCCGAGACTTCACAAGCCTTTCGGGCCGGCAAACCGGAGTAAAATGTATTGTTTCCGGCACAGTATTGTATTATTGTTACATACCTCTCAACACCGGCTGTATCTGTCCTGTCAGCCGCAAGTATAATATTGGGAACCATCAAACAACAAATCATTGCTTTGGAAGATTGTTTATCCATAATCTTGACCTAATTGTAGAGTTTACCGGGGCCGCCTGAGGCCGCGTCTCAGTTTAATAAGTCCGAGGAGGAGAGATGCAGTCTTTTCTTAACCAGAGCATCAAGGCGGTGATCCGGGACTACCCGGAGGTCGGGCAAATCCTGGATGAGTTCGAAATCGGCTGCGCGCCTTGCAGCGTGGGCGATTGCCTGCTCAAGGACATAGTCGAGATCCACAACCTTTCCCCGGAGGATGAGCGGCTGCTGATGGCCCGGATCGCCGGAGTGATCAGTCCGGGGGAGAAAATCGAGCTGCCCGCGGTCGAGCGCAAAAAGCCCGCCGGCCCGAAAGAGCTTAAATATTCGCCGCCGGTCAAAAAACTGGTCGAGGAGCACAAGCTGATCAAGCGCTGCCTGGCGCTCATTCCCCGTCTGCTGGAGTACCTGGACCTGCAGTCCGAGGCGGATCGCGAGCTGGTCCTCGGCGCGGTGGATTTCATCCGCAACTATGCCGACCGTTTCCACCACGCCAAGGAAGAGGATATCCTTTTCAAGTATTTCGATGAAAACCTGGATATCCTGAAAGTCATGCACCAGGAGCATGAGACCGGCCGGGCGCATGTGCGCGCGGTGCTGGCCGGCGTGGAGGAGCGGGACAGCGGGGTGGTCCGGGAACACCTTGACGCTTACCGCGAGCTGCTTAAAGAGCATATCAAAAAAGAGGATGAAATTCTCTACCCCTGGATGGACCGCTCCTTTTCCACCAGCCAGGTGGGCGAGCTGTACTCCAGGTTCGGCGAGGTGGACCGCCAGTTCGGCGAGGCTCCGCAGAAATACGGCGCCTTTATCCAGGGGCTCGAGGAAAGATTCTGCGGCGGCCGCATTGCCGGCTGAGCCGCTGGGCCGCCCCGACTATTATTAGAGGAGGCATAAGCCATGACCTTTCAGGGTTGTCCGGGGTCGAAAACCTTCGATTTCAGGGGAGAGGCCACAGCCGAAGAATCCCCTGGTGAAAAAATCAAATCCCAGCTAAAGCAATGGCCGGTCCAATTGCACCTGGTCAGCCCGACAGCACCCTATTACCAGGGCGCGGATGTCCTGCTCGCGGCGGACTGCGTGGCCTATGCCCTGGGGGACTTCCACCAGCAATATCTCAAGGGCAAGGCTGTCGCTATCGCCTGCCCCAAGCTGGATGAGGGTCAGGAGGTCTATCTCGAGAAGATCAAGGCCATGTGCGAGGAGGCCAAAATCAATACCCTGACTGTTTTGATCATGCAGGTCCCCTGCTGCATGGGCCTGCTGAAACTGGCTCAGGAGGCGGTCCGCCAGTCCTCCCGCAAGGTGCCGCTCAAATACGCGGTGGTAAGCCTCCAGGGCGAAATCCTGGAGGAGGAGTGGGCCTGAAGCCTGAGCTGAGAAATAAACCCTGCGTACAGCGTAGGGGCGGACCCATGTGTCCGCGCGGCGGGCTCACAAGCGGGGAGCATAAAATAGATTGCATTTATTCAGATTCTGGAGTTGTCAAAGCAGACGCTATAAAAAGTCCTGGAGCATTGAGATTCTCTTATTGGAGCGTGTAGGAGCCAAGTGATTTCCATGTATGCCTTGATAAATGTACAAAACCCCGGCAGGCCTTTGCGCGAGACTTCGCGCAGGCGACCTTGGCGAAGCGGAGTAAAAGACTCAAGTACCGGAAATAACCTTTGTTTCTTTCAGTTATGAAAGAAATGGTTTTGCTTCTTTTGCCACCAAAAGAAGTTATAAATTATCTTTGCGCTTTGATGCAAGCAATTTTATGCTCTGAGTGTAACTTTCTATCTGAGACATCGCGCTGGCGGATTACAATTTTTCCGTAAACGAAGGAGCTGAAATGCCGGTTATCGTGCAGAACGCCAAAAAGCTGAAATCTTTTACCGATAACAAGTTCAACCCGATCCCCGTGTACGGCACTGAGGCGGTCAGGGTAATCCTGGCCTATTTCAAGAAAGGCCAGTTCATCCCCGTGCACACTCCGGGCGTGGATGTCGTCTTGTGCATCCTCGAGGGCGAGGCTGAGGTGGTAGCGGGAGACCAGCGTATCCAGGCCGGAGTAAATGACCTGATCGTGGTGCCGAAAGGCGTGAAAAGAGGGGTCCGGGCACTCACCGAACTGACTGTCCTGCATATCGTCCAGCCGCCGCCGGGTGAGAAGGACCATGAAGAGGTGCACCGGAAGCTGGCCGCCGGGAAATTCGAGTAGGGCTCATCCACATAGCCGCCGGCGCTCCCCGCCTCAGACAGCCGGGCCCGGCGGCTCACGCGTTTTATTACTTTGCCAATATCTCTTCCCCTCCGGGTAACTTTTTTGTAATTTATCCTCAGCACACCCTGAAAACTGTCCATCTCCCCTTTCTTTTCCCACTAAGGAGTACCCGCGCATGGATCGAAAAGTAAGCCGCCGCAGCTTTTTGCATCAAGCTTCCGCCGGAGCCCTCGGCCTGACCCTCCTTTCCCGCTCCAGGGGCGCGGCCGCACCCAGCGACCGGATTACCGTGGCACATATCGGCCTGGGCGGCATGGGCCGCAACCACCTGAGCTGGTTCGCCGCTTTCCCGGATGTGGAAATTGCCGCCCTGTGCGATGTCGACCGGGAGCATCTGGAGCAGGCGCAGACCGAGTTAAAGAAGCTGCGGCCTGAATCCCGGGCCCAGGGCTACGCTGACTTCCGAAAAGTCCTCGAACGCCAGGATATCGATGTTGTCACCTGCGCCACCCCGGACCACTGGCACTCCCGGATCGCCATGCTGGCTTTCGAGGCCGGCAAGGATGTTTACGGCGAGAAGCCCCTGTCCTATTGCGCGGCCGAGGGCCGGGCCATGCTGGAGAGCCAGAGACGCACTAAGCGGATCTTCCAGCTCGGTACGCAGATCCATGCCGGCGACAACTATCACCGGGTGGTCGAGCTGCTGCGCTCCGGCGCCTTGGGAGAAATCCACACTGTCCGGCTCTGGATGACCAGCCGCTCGCCCGGCCTGGGATTCCCGGCCAACCGGAATCCACCGGAAGCGCTGGACTGGGACATGTGGCTGGGGCCGGCGCCCATGGTGCCCTATAACCCGGCCCGCTGCCATTTCTCTTACCGCTATTTCCTCGATTATTCGGGCGGGGTGTTTCAGGATTTCTGGTGCCATATCGCCGATATCGTTTTCTGGGCCCTCGAGCCCCGGGGCTTAAAGAGTATCGAGGCCCGCGGCGAGCCGCCCTGGGATGGGATCGCGGATGCTCCGGGCTGGATCGAAGTGGACTATGAATTCGAGGGCCTGAAGCTTCACTGGACCACGGTCCCGCCCGCTGTGCCGGGAGCCGAGGGCAAGAACCTGGCCGCCTTTTTCGAGGGGACAGAGGGGACCCTGCTCTGCACCTATGACACCCGGGAGATCAGGCTGGGCGGTCAGGTGCTCCAGGACCTCGATCACGTGCCGAAATCCATTCCCCGCTCGCCGGGCCACCAGCGCAATTTCCTCGACTCGGTAAAATCCCGCTCTCAGCCCGAGAGCAACCTGGAGTACGTGCGACAGATGACACTGCCCCTGCACCTCGGCCTGATCTCTTATCGCCTGCGCCGGAAACTGGCCTGGGACAGCGCCAATGAGCGCTTTATCGGGGACCCGGCCGCGGATTACCTGCTCTCGCGGCCGGGCCGTTCGCCCTGGAATATCGGCTAGCCTGCACGCAGGAACCAGCACAACCGCAAGGAATAAAGGAGATTACGGATGTCCAAATCGCTTGTATGCTTCTCTCTGGCGCTGACCTTGCTTTTTGCCAGTAATGGGAAGGCTGCGGAGAAAGGTTTTGTCTCTCTGTTCAACGGCAAAGATTTGAGCAGCTGGCAGTTCAGGGGCCAACCGGCCGGCCTGCGGGTCGAGGAGGGTTGCATTTACAGCGGCGGCGCGGATGGCGGCGACCTGCTCTGGACTGAAAAGGAATACGGCAACTACATCCTGCGCCTCGAGTGGATGCTCTCCGGGGTAGGCAACAGCGGCGTGCTGATCCGCTGCACGCCCGACAGCGCCTGGGACAGCGGCTTCGAGGTGCAGCTTCTCGCTCCCTGGACGCCCTGGCGCGATGACCTTCACTGCACCGGCTCGATTTACGGCTACGTGGCGGTTACCAACCGGCCGGATGAAACCACCGGCCGCTGGCACCAGTTGGAGGTGGTCTGCGACCGCAAGCAGATAATAATCGCCGTGAATGGCGAAACTTGTACCTGGGCCGACATGGACCGGGTGGAAAGCCTGCGCGGTAAGCACCTGCGCGGAAGGATCGGGCTCCAGGGCAACCACTCCGATCCGCAGCAATGGCTGAAATTCCGCAACCTGCGCCTGCGGGACCTGGACCTGGACCCGGATTATGTGATCCGGGGCTTCCGGGACACCGATCCGCGCATCCAGCGGGACACGCACGGGGCGGCGGTAAAACTGGGGGATACGATCGTGCCGCGGCTCTGTTCGCTGATTGCGGAGGAGGATTCGCTGCCCTCCGCCGGGGCCCGCAAAGCCCTGTTCGAGATCGCCGCGCTGGCCAGCGCCCCGGATGCTCCAAAAGCGCTGCGCGACAAGGTTGTCCAGGCCCTGAAAGACCAGGCCGGGAGCAGCGGCTCCGAGACCCTGCGGACTTACCTGGGCTGGTTGCTCGGTTTGCTCGGCGCCTGAATGAACCTTAGTCCGGGCTCCGAGGTCTTGATTTTCCGCCGTCGGCCGATAATCTTTTCAATAGAGGAGCCAGTATGGCAATTGCGGTAAATTCCGGCATAGAACCGATATTCACCCTTTAGAAAGGCTTCCAGTTGGACAGCCAGACCAAAGATCGTGAATTGCAGGAGCTTAAGGAGCTGTTGCTCGCTAAAGAGGAGGAAATCCGCGCGGTCACCGAGGCCTGCGGGAAAATAACCTCCAGCCTCAATGTGGAGGAGGTGCTGCTCTTCATCCAGGAGTCCGCCCGCAAGCTGATGGACGCCGAAAGCAGCTCGGTCATCCTGCTCGACTCCAGCGGCGAAAACCTCCAGATCGCCTCCTCCACCGGGGCCAAAGAAAAGCAGGTCCGGGGGCTCAGGTTTCCGGCCAATAAGGGGATCGCCGGCTGGGTGATCAGCCGCGGCGAGCCGCTGGTGGTCAATGATGTCGCCGGGGACAAGCGGTTTTACCCGCAGATCGACCAGATTTCCGGATTCCGCACCCGCTCGATCTGCTGCGCCCCGATGATCTTTCGCGAAAAGATTATCGGCGTGGTCGAGGTCCTCAATTACCGCCGCTCCGCCGGATTCCCGGAACAGAAACTGGGACTGTTCACCGCATTCGCCAATCTGGCGGCGGTCGCCCTGAATAATGCGCTCAGCTTCGACAGCCTGAGTGCCAGCTACCGCGTGCTCCACGAACAGCTCCGCGTGGATGGCATCTACCAGAGCCGGAACAGCGGGATGCAGAAAGTTTACGAGCTCTGCCGCAAGGTCGCCCCGCTCGAGAGCACCGTGCTGCTGACCGGCGAGAGCGGAACCGGCAAGGAGGTGCTGGCGGACATGCTCCACCGTCTGAGCGACCGCAAGGACAAGCCCCTGATCAAAGTCAATATCGCCGCTCTGCCCGGGAACCTGGTGGAAAGCGAGCTTTTCGGTCATGAGAAAGGCGCTTTCACCGGCGCGATCGCCCGCTCGACCGGCAAATTCGAGCTGGCCGACCGCGGAACCATTTTCCTCGATGAGATCGGGGAGCTTAAGCCGGACATCCAGGTCAAGCTGCTGCGTTTCCTGCAGGAGCATACTTTCGAGCGGGTCGGCGGCCGCGAGGTGATCGGGGTGGATGTCCGGATTATCGCGGCGACCAACAGCGACCTGGAAAAAGCCATCGCCGCGGGCGCTTTCCGCACCGACCTTTACTACCGTCTGCACGTGGTGCCGCTGCACATTCCTCCGCTGCGGGAGCGCACCGAGGACATCCCGCTGCTGGTGGATTTTTTCATCCGGAAATTCAACTCCGAGCTCAAGCGCAAGGTCGAGGGGATCAGCGAGCCGGCGCTGGCCCTGCTGACCGGGCACGCCTGGCCGGGAAACATCCGCGAGCTGGAGAATATCATCGAGCGGATCATGGTGATGCGCGAAGGTGGTCTGATCCAGCCGGCAGACATCCCCGGAGAGATCCGCAAGGGCTTCCCCGGAAGCGGGCTGTCCGCCGCGCCATTCGAAAGCACGGCCGGCGCCAGCATGTGGGAGGTCGAAAAAGAGCTGGTAGAGAAGACCCTGCAAAAGAACGCTTTCAACCAGTCCAGGACCGCCCGGGAGCTGGGAATCACCCTGAACCAGCTCCGCTACCGGATCAAGCGGCACGCCATCGAAATCCGGAAGTAACTTCCCCACTGTCGGACTCTTATTTTTCACAACATTTATTTGTTAATATTCACAATATTGTGTGATTATTAACAACTTTTGCTCTCTTCCGGTTCGGGAGCATTAATTCCATTCCCGCGCTAACCGATTATAATTAAAAGGCTTAGGAATCTTTCTCCTGCCCCCCTCCTGTCTGGCACAGCCATTGCTAAATACCATGTGCAGCGAATCAAGATAAGGCTCAGTCAGGATTCGCTTTAGTTCCTTCACTCATAACCATTCTCTGTATCCGGGAGAGGATCGCCGGGCCGGTAGTACCGGAGAGGGCATCTTGGCCCTTTGCAAATAACCTGGCGGGGAACCAGATTCCGGGGAAGATCGCATACCCGGTTCCGGCGGTCCTCTTTCGGGATCAGAGAGTGGGAAAAAGCTCTTGGAGAACCGGAAGCTTCCGCTCCCGGTCAGCGGGCAAGGATGGGAAGGTTCCCGTTGGAGTCGCTGGCAATAGTGGAACCTGAAGCTTCCAGGGAGAAGGAGGCGGCAATGAACCTGTCAAGCAGACAACTGGCCCTTCCAGTGGCCTTGATTTTATATCTCAACCTGACCCAGACCCTTCCCGCGGGCGAGTCCACGGACACCCTGTTGCCCGGCTGCAGCCTCAGGCTGAGCGAGCGTTCGCTCGAGATAGTTTTTCCGGATGGCTCGGTGCTGAAAACGCCCCGGGACAGCGCTAAAACCGGCATTTGGAGCCTGAGCGCCAGCGGCGGACTGGCCCAAAACCTGCTTCAGGGAGCTACAAAAGAACTCACCGGCGCCGCCCGTCATCCCTCCGGACGCCAGTCTTCGTGCTACCTGAGCCAGAACCATCCCAATCCTTTCAACCCCTCGACCACGATCAATTATTCGATAGCCGCCGAGGAAAGCGGCCCCTCAAGGGTGCGCGTGCATCTCGAGGTATTCAATCTCCGCGGACAGCTTGTCCGTACCCTGGTCAATGATATCCAGGAGCCTGGAGATTACAGCTTTTACTGGCAGGGACAGGATGACCTCGGCGGCCAACTGGGCAGCGGAGTCTATCTCTGCCGCCTGCTGGCCGGTAAGTACGTGGCGACCCGTAAAATGGTGCTGGCGAAGTAGAGCTTCCACCGCTTGCTTGGCTGAGCCGGATGAAGTTCATTCATCCGGCTCTTTGTATTTTATTTCATCCGGGTCAGGGCGTGAGCACCGCCCGGCCGACCAGCCGTCCCGCCTGAAGCGCATCGATCCCGGTCTGGAACTCTCCCAGGCTCAAGGTCCTGTCCACCACGGTCTTTATCTTGCCTGTGCTGAGCAGATGCAGCGCCTGGTGCAGCTCCTCCAGGGTGTTCCCCACCGAACCCATGACGCTGGCCTCCTTGATCACCAGCTCGATCGGATGCACCTCGAGCGAGTCGAATGAGTAGCCGATAAAAAGAATCTTTCCTCTTTTCGCCACCCCGGCCACCGCGTGTTTCATGGTCTCCCGCGTGGCGGCCAGCTCGAAGATGACGTCCGCCCCCCGGCCATCCGTGTACTCCAACAGCTTTTTGGTCACATCCTCGGTAGCGGCGTTGATCACGTGGCGAGCCCCCAGCTCCCGGGCCATCTCGAGCCTGGCCGCATTCCGCCCCACGCCGATAACCGTGGCTCCGGACAGAGCGCCGAGCTGGATCAATCCGTAGCCGACAGCGCCGACACCATATACCACCACCCGGTCCCCGGCCTTGAGTCCCGCCAGACGGCCGGCGTGGATCGCCGTGGTGACACTGCAGCCCACCGGCGCCACCTCCTCATCGCTCAGATAGTCGGGTATCGGAAGCGCATTGCGCGAGGGCACGCAAATATATTCAGCAAACCCACCATCCGAAATGAACCCGTACTCTTTCCGCGGGCTGACACAGAGGTTCTCCTCCCCCCGCAGGCAGTGCAGGCATTTGCCGCAGCCCACGTAATAATACACCACCACGCGCTCGCCCGGCCGGGGAGATTCGACAGCCGGGCCGGCCTCCTCGACCACGCCGACAATCTCATGCCCCAATGTCAGTGGAGAAACCCCCAGGTTGAGCAGGCCGCTTAAAAAATGCAGCTCGGTATGGCAGATTCCCGCGGCGCTGATCCGGACCAGCACCTCGCCCGGGCCTGGCGCGGGCCGGGGCACCTCCTCGAGCCGCAGGGGTATTTTCGGGCCGTGGTAGCGGATGGCTTTCATCTGTCCTCCATTATCAGTTTCATAAGTAAATAGCGATGGATTGGGTATAAAATGTTTAACGCAGAATCTTTCTGGATTGATACGAGAATTATATCCACTCTCAATCCGTTAGGGCATTCCATGCCGACTTATACCAAGCTGCAATTATAGAAATAGCAAGCGATGTATAAGAACTGCGCCAGTGGAAAGGGGGCAGTGGGGACTGTGAAATCAAATCTTTATCCGTGTAATCCGCGATTCTGAACTACGGATTACATGGATAAAAAGCGGATGTCACGGTTTAGAGCTTTGCCTGGCTTTACTTTTCGTTTGAATGCGATGTGGTATCTCAATAAAACAGGTCAAAAATACGTAGGGGCTACGCATGCGTCGCCCCTGCATTACGCATCCGAATTCCCATTGGC
>MFIX01000247.1:0-2763 GCA_001780825.1 Candidatus Glassbacteria bacterium RIFCSPLOWO2_12_FULL_58_11
CATACCACCCAACAGGAGAAAAAGCGGCAGGCGCTCGCGGTATCTGTTGAAACATCCCGGATAATACATCCTCAGCAGGATGGATAAAAAGAGACTCGCCCCCAAGTAACGGAAAAAATTCTGGGTGTGGACATCCATCAAAGCGCTGAAATATTTGACAAAGAGCACCGCCGCCACCCAGCATAGGACCGCGCCGGTTATCGGGAAAAACCGGGCCACACCGCTCTCGGCGCGAAAGGCTTTCCCAAAGTGCTCCCGCAAACCATTGTCCTCCGTATTGCTTGTCGGATGCGCTAAATCCGGAAATGGAACTTAATACCTCCGGCGACCCGGCTTGTCAAGGCGCAGGCTCTTGTTTTTCAGTCGTGCATGACCGATATTTGCTCCCAGGTCTCACTCTTTCCCGGAACACCTTATGGCTTTGCCGCTGACCAATCGCCTCCGGATAAACCTGCTGGCCGGCTCTTTCGGCGCCTGCTCGCTGATTGTCCAGACCGAAATGCTGCGCCTTGTCCTGTCCTCCGCCTCCGGGGGCACCCTGGCCGTTGGCGCGGCTCTCGGCTCCTGGCTGATCTGGATCGCTTTCGGCGCCTGGCTCGGAGGTTTGTTCGCCGGCCGTTTGCGCTCGCTCCCGCTGATCGCGGTAATTGCCTCCTGGTTTGCTCTGCCCTCGGCGCTTTTCGCGATTTTCTACCTGTCGGCGCTCCGCAGTATCATCCACATTCAACCCGGAGAGCTGATCCGCTTCGGCGACCTTTGCCTTCACAGCGCCCTAGCCTGCGGCCCCTTCGCTCTGCTGATCGGCTTCTCTTTCCCGGTTTTCGCCAGGCTGGCCTGCCGGGAGGAAATCGCCACCGGCTCTCCTGCGGCCCTTTTTATCGGCGGACTCTGGGCGGCCGAGGCCGCCGGCGCATTCTGCGCCGGGGCGCTCTTTACCTGGGTCCTCGCCGGAAGAACGGACCCGGTTTTCGATACCGTCCTCTTTGGCTCTCTGCCGATGCTGGCCGCGGGACTGGCGCTCGGCAGCCGGAAATCCGCCGCCTTGACCGGCGGACTTGCCCTGATCGTCAGTATTTCTGCATATTCGATCATCCCACGTCTTCAGAAAGAGTTTTCCGACCTCTACTGGCAGGGCCTCGGCGCTCCGGGTGAGCTTCTGTCCGCTCGCTGGACCCGCTACAGCCACCTGCTTTTCGCAAAGCTAGCCGACCAGACAAACATCTACGACAACGGTCAGCCGCTGATCGGATTCCCCGACCCCTATAATGCTGCCGCCACCGCTGCCCTGCTCCTGAGCCAGCACGATAGCCCCTCTAGCGTCCTGGTGATCGGCCCCTCCGCTTATGGTCCGGCCCAGGCTCTTCTGGCGGCTGGAGTCGCTCATGTGACCTCCCTCGACCCGGACAACCAGCTCGAGCGCGAGCTATTATCCAGGCTGCCGGAAGAAATGCTTGAACCTCTGCATGGGGGCGGCTACCAGCATATAGCCGAGGATGCCCGGAGCTATCTCGGCCGCCCTTGCCCCTCTCCGCTGCGCTGCGAGGGGCAAGGGCCAGCCGGCTGGGACCTGATCTGGCTCAATCTCGACGGGCCCTCGCAGATGAACGCCTCGCGCTTCTACACCCCGGGTTTCTTCCGGCTGGCCCGGCGGGCCCTTGGCCCGGCGGGCGGCCTGCTGGCGCTCCGGCTGCCTACCAGCGCCAATGTCCTGCTGCCGGCCCAGCTCGACCAGGCTGCCGCGGTCTGGGCCTCGCTCAAAGGGGGATTCAGCCACCTGGCCCTGGGGGCCGGTTCGAGCTATTGCTACATATTCGCCACGGATTCAGACTCGCTGGTCAGTGAAAATCACGAGCTGCTGATGGCCCGTCTGGCTCGCCATGAGGGCCGGGTGCCCAACCTGACCCGCTACCTGATCCCGGTCTATTTCGATTCCACCCGCACCGGACCGCTGAAAGAGGCCCTGGAGGCGCGCAGCCGGGAGCTGGCCCCACACACCGACACCACACCGGTGGCCTGGTTCCACTACCTGCGGCTATGGGCCCGCCTGGCCCGCCAGTCCGGCGGTGAAAACAAAAACCCCGGTCTCCTGGAAAAAGCTCTCGAGCTGGCGGACCGTGACGGCGCTCGCAACCTGGTTTACTGGCCGGCGATCGCGCTTCTGTTTGTCCTGGCCGGACTCTGGCTCCGGCTCGGCTTCCGGGGGAACGAGGAGGCGGCGCTGGCCCGGGCCGCTGCGCTGAGTATCGGCGCGGCCGGCTTCGCCGCCATGGGCGCGACAGTCACCTTGATCTATCTTTGCCAGCTCGTTTTCGGCGCCCTGTTCCATCAGGTGGCGCTGATCAGCGCCGTTTTCATGCTGGCCCTGGCCCTCGGCTCCTGGTGGGGCTCGAAACGGGCCGGCGCCTCTGTTTCGAGCTTCCAGGCGGTATCGTTCCTGGCCTTTCTGATCTCGCTTTCAGTCAGCTTTCCTGCGGCCGGACTATATTGCCTCGAGCCCCTTTACGGAATCCGGGGGGCTTGGGGACCCGCCGCGGCCTATCTGATCTTTTACCTGTTGGTGGCCGCGGTGGGCCTGTCCTGCGGCGCTTTCTTTCCCTGGGCCGCCGCGATACACAACCGGGCCGCCGGAATCCACCGCACAGGCGCTACAGCCGCCGCTCTGGACGGCGCCGACCACCTGGGAGCCTCTGCCGGCGCCGTGGCTGTCGGGGTCATTGCCGTCCCGGCCGCCGGGATCGGGCCGGTCTGCTCGGGCCTGGCGCT
>MFIX01000247.1:2788-8929 GCA_001780825.1 Candidatus Glassbacteria bacterium RIFCSPLOWO2_12_FULL_58_11
TGGCCATGATCTGTATCGCCCTGTTCTGGTATGCCGTCTCGGCCCGGGCAAACTGACCCGGAGCTCGATTGACAGGAAACCCGGGCGGAATTAACTTTCAGACATGCTCAATTCCGGAAAAAAATTCGCGATAAATCTCTCTTTGGCGTTTCTCCCGTTCTTTTACGCCGGCCTTTACGGCCAAAGAGTCTGGGTCTGCGGTGAGTCCGAGAAGGTCAACCCTTCCACCGGCGCGCTGATCTCCTCCGGCTCCTACACCGGCTCTCAGACTGTCGCCGATACCCCGGCGAAATTGAAAAATCTGGTCTGGAACGATACGACCCGCACCATAACTCTGGTCTGTGCCAGGGGCGAGATTCTCGGGTTCCAGGTGATTATCGAGGCCCGGGGCAAAAACCTCACCGGCGTGACCCTCTCGGCCACGGACCTCAAGGGACTGGGCGGAGCGCTGATCGGCCGCGCCGCCTATGAATATTTCCTCGAATACTATATCGACAAAGGCGGCTCCCGTTACCCCGACCCGCTGATTCCACTGGACCTGGTCCCGGATTACAGGATTTTCAGCATCCCGGACCAGGCAATTCACGGCTTCGACAATACCAACCAGGCCGTTTGGGTCGATCTGAGCGTGCCGGGTAACGCTGCTCCCGGCATCTATACCGGACGGCTGGTGGTGCTGAGCGACCAGGGCGGCGCGGTCGAGCTGCTCGTTAATCTGACGGTTTATGGTTTCACCCTGCCGGACCAGTGCAACTATGATTACGAGTTCAATCACTATGGGGCCTTGCAGCGGAACTGGCCGGCCGGCTTTGCGCTCGACGAGGCTACTTTCCTGGAGTTCGAGCGCAATGCCTATCGCCTGTGCCACAAAAACCGGATCCGGCTTAACCTGGTGCCTTACACCCAGAGCGGCACCCCCGCGGGATGGCTGACCAGCTCGCTCTGGCCCGAGCTGGCCGACAGCGCGGAGAACATCCATGTCGCCGACTGGAGCGCCTGGGATGAGCGCTTCGGGCCCTACCTGGACGGCTCCGCATTCACCGGCCTACCGCGCTCCGGAACTCCCCTCGAAAGCTGGATGCTGCCTTTCAACCACCGCTTCCCCAGCGACTTCAACAAGCACTGGACCGGCCAGACCAGTAACTATCCCTACCTGGGGAAAATACCGGTGTACGAGCTCGAGAACCGCACGATAATGGCCGAGTTAGAGCGCCATTTCAACGAAAAGGGCTGGCGGGACCCGCTCTATATGGTCTTCTACAATGAAAAAGGCCGCGGCCAGTACAACAACCAGCTTCCCTGGTTCCTCGATGAGCCGGTGCAGAAAGAGGATTTCGAGGCCCTGCGCTTCTACAGCGGGATATTCCACAGCGGATTCAGCAATGTGCTGCGCACCCCGGCCGACCTGGGCAACGCGGCCAGGACTCTCAATGGATTCCTTAATCCGGAGGCGGCCCGCTTTGCTTTCCGCGCGGATATCGGCTCGCAGAACCGGCTCCAGGGTTACCTGGATGGTTATCTCGACCTGTGGAATATCGGCGGGGCCGCGGATGAGGACCGCTACACTTTCAGTGAGGTCGCCGCGCGGCGCGACAAAGGCGAGCTGCTCTATTTTTACGGGCCCTGGAGCTACGGCCTGGATGAATATAACCTCAATCTGCTCTGGAGCGGCTGGAACGATTGGCGGCGCGGCGCCACCGGACATGAGCTCTGGCTGGTCCTCGGCTGGACCGAGGCCATGGCCGGGGACTGGAACGATGTGGTCAACGATACCTACAGGGGCCGGACCACCTATCTCTATCCGGGTTATCGTCTGGGCCTGAACACTCCGCTGCCGACCACCCGGATGAAAGTGATCCGCAGGGGAATCCAGGACTGGGAGTACCTCTACCGGCTGGCCCTGCTGGGCGGCTCGAAAGCCGAGAGCGACGCTCTGGTGGAGAATCTGATGGGCAGCGGCGACCGGACTTATTCCAGCGATGTGGATGATTACAACCTGGTAGAGGAATCCTTTGCCCAGGCCCGGGCCCGGGTAGCGGAGCGGATCCTGGCAGAGGGAGGAGACCCGCCGGCCGAGGTGCCGGGGGATTACAACGGGGACGGCAAGCTGAGCGTGACCGACGTGATCGCCATGATCCGGCGGATGGCCGCCTCTCCCAACGATCCGGCCCTGGATTTCAACCACGACGGTAAAGTTGCGATCTCCGATGCGGTCGCCCTGATCCTCGCCATTCTCCATCAACTGTAAAATTCTTCCGGCCTCAAGCCTTCAAGCCTGCTCCAAGAGCTGCTTACGACTCGTTGTCCCCGGCTGGAATTAATAAAAAAGCCCCCGCCGAAGTTTCCGGCCGGGGCGGGTGAAAACCCGCTGGGGTTTTAGCCGTTCATTTTCACCGGCACAACCCGGGTTGCCTGGAGGCCTCGCGGGCCCTCGGAGCAGTCGTACTCCACTTCCTGGTCACCCATCAAGGCCCGGTAGCCCTCAACCTCGATCACCGAGTAGTGTACGAAGACATCGGCCCCATCCTCCCGCTGGATAAACCCATAGCCTTTGAGATCATTGTACCACTTTATTTTACCGCGCATAGCCAACCTCCGTCTTTTAAGCCCGACCCACGGCCCGGAGTTTGTGTGTCAACTGTTAGTAAAGAGCGAGGTAATAATGCGCTCATTATTACATTATCGAGACCGCTCGAAGGAGTCAAGGTATATTATACTATTTTATCCAGTTTAGCCTTTTCAAAAACGTTCTAAGCCGCCCTGCCAATAATCAGCCTGATGCTAAGCCAATGAAAAGGAATAGGTTAACCGGTTCTTCCGAGCGGCAGGATGGCGGGCAAAAGCAGTAAGAGACCGGAGAAAAAGCGAAAAAAGCTATTGACAAAGCGGCCTGATAAACTATATTCCCCGCTGTTGTCAGGCAGATCCGGCCGAGGTAGCTCAGTCGGTAGAGCAGGGGACTGAAAATCCCCGTGTCGGCGGTTCAATTCCGTCCCTCGGCACCATGTATACAAAACGGCCTGAATCAAAAAGATTCAGGCCGTTTTATTCCGCGCCTGCCCCAGGCCATTGAATATCAAGAGCGGTTCATTCGCCTTTGTTGATTTCAGCAGCCTCCAATACCAACAAAGCGTCTTCCCATTCTTCCGGCGTCGAAAATTCCTTCACTCCTGCATTTGGGAAACTGCCTGCCGCCACCGAATCACCGGTTTTCGGATCGATCCAGAATGCATTCACTTTATTTGCGGCGCTGACTTTGCTCATATTGATTGCAAATGAGCTTTTGCTCCCCAGGTAAGCCATAACCCATTTGCCGTCTTTATGACGGGCGGCCAGGTTCAAAACCTGTCCCTCCACGTTGCCGCCGCTTGCAAATATGGATTGATCAGGAACGAGATACCACCACTCTTCCCGGCTCATAAATATTTTCTTCAGGACGCCCATTTGAACTGCGCCAGGTGCGTACAGCGCCTCTTTCCAGGTGGGAAGCACGCGCCAGCTGTCATTGTGTCCATAGGTGTGATGGGCTCCCGCTAAATATGAATAATAGGCCTGCCTGCGAATCCAGAGCGGTGTCACCTCGAAGCCGTATTCGGAGCCCTGTTCATAGGCGCCTTCCGCCATCAAAACCGGTTTTACCGGTTTAAGGTTATAATCCTTGGTCACCATTGGATAGATCAGCTCCACGCCCTTCCAGGTTTGCATCGAGTTGAAATCGAGCCACTTTTCAGCATGGATAAAGCTGGATGAGTATGGTGAAGGATCGGGTTTGAAAGTAATAATATGCGAGCCCCCATCTCCCTCGTGCAGGCCCGCGGCAAGCTCCCGGAGAACCGGAATGAACTCTTCTTTTGCCTCGGGTGTCATTGACCAGACAATGTTGGGCAGATCCTTGTACCGCCCGGCCAGCCATTTCGCCCAGGCCCGGGCATTGCTCAGGGTTATGGCCTTGCGGTACCGTTGATGATAGAGCGTGATCGAAAAAACCACGTAATTTTCGTTGGCTATCCGGATAACCGAATCGACATTCTTGAAGTACGCTTCGTTCGGCGTGAGTGGATCGTCATTGATCCAGGGTTTTTCTCCGCTTACGTTAGGTTTCGTCCCGTCGCCGACACCCATAAGCATCGCTTGAATAAAGGACATGCCATTTTTTCGCACACTTTCAATGGTTATTCTGGCTTCATCGAGCGTATATTCCCGGAAGATCTGCCATTGAGTCGTGCCCATCCAGAAGACGGGGGCGCCTTTCTGGTCTACAAGGTACCTCCCGTTCTCGCTTACCTTAACGGGATAAACCGGCTGCTGCTCAGCCCATGCGCTTGCCGCGAAAATTAAAAAGAGCGGCAATAAGAATATAATTTTCCTCATTTTTATCTTCTCCTTCCTTGATTGTCTGTGAACACTATACCATTAACCAGAAAGTTTCAGGTTCCTATTCAGAACATGTCAGACAGTGGGTGTTGAATATTAAGGCGTTGTCCTCAGTAATTGCAACTGATTTTTAGCCCACCTCTCCTAAGGTTAAAAGCTTAGCCAGCTGCCAGGGTTTCCAGTTTAAGCATATCCTCCGGCGACAGGAATGTTTTCTCAGGCCGTAGCAGCTCAGTCGGTAGAGCAGGGACTGAAAATCCCCATGGCGGCGGTTCAATTTTGTCCCACGGCACCCGGTACCCACTTGCGGGCTAAAGCCCTTTACAGGCCTGACAGAGGGAACAGTTAGCCGGACGGCAAGGGTGCCCCTAATGAGGCTGGATCTGAATTGAACGGGGAAAGAGAGACGGACTTGAAATAAATTAGAAAAGTTGTATATTCGCGCTCGGCTGTTCGCGAAAGCTTAACCCTTTGCAATTCTATCATATTAATTCCTTTTCACTTATTTCGAGAGGTATTCGATGAACTACATGTACAGACTAGCTATCCTGACTTCTATTATAGTTTTTTCTTCCTATTTAGCCGTCTCATTCGGTGCCCAGACTGTTAATAATAAATCAGAGGCGGGCTCCGTGAACCAGTCGAAGCCGGAAGCAATCAAATCAGCGAAGATAATTTTTCTACACCACAGTACTGGGAACAATATCTGGAAGGGTGGTGTTCCGGAGTGGTTCGACAAGTTCAATACCGAACAGGGAACCGATTACAAAATAACGGAAAGAGCTTTCCCCTCGGGCGATCCCTATGAATGGAAGAACTATCCATTTGATTACTGGAACATTTGGGTCAGAAACGCCGGGCCGGAACCTTTCATGAAAGAACCAACCTTGGAAATGCTCACCAAAGAATATAACGTTATCGTTTTCAAACACTGCTTCCCGGTCAGCAATGTCCTGAAGGATACCGGAAAACCGGATATCAGTTCAGAGGAAAAGCGGATTGAAAATTACAAGCTGCAGTATGCCGCCCTTAAGGAAAAATTACACAGTTTTCCTGAGGTAAAATTCATTGTCTGGACAGGCGCAGCCCTTGTCGAGAAAGATACGAATCTGGAGAATGCCCGGCGAGCCAAGGCGTTTTTCGAATGGGTAGTCAACGAGTGGGATAAACCCGGTGATAACATTCACATCTGGGATTTATACAAACTGGAAACAGAGGGTGGGTTGTATCTGGTAACCGGAAATGCCGCAGCTCCGGATAATTCGCACCCTAACGAGGCCTTTTCTAAGAAGGTGGCGCCGCTGTTCGCCCAGCGCATAGTTGATGTAATACAAGGCAAAGTAATGTAAGCTGAGAAAGAAGTGGAATAGTCGGGGGTTCCATTTTGTACCCTGATTTTGGAGTTCAGCTAACATTAATTTATTGTTTACAGACAATTAATATTTGAGCCTCAATTCTATTCCTTCGGCGCCCGATACACAAAACGGCCTGAATCTTCTGGATTCAAGCCGTTTGCTTTTTTCCGGGGCTCCGTTCAGCTTCCCCCGTATCCAGCCCTTCTGTTCACTTTTTTTCGATCACCAGGCTATATTCAGGGCCGGCCACTCCGGCCAGGTTGACCGAGCGCAGACGCCACTGCTCGCGGGATTTCGAGAGGGCGAGCCTGAAACTCTTTTTGACAGGCGCCCAATCGCCCCCCGCGTTTTTCATCTGGTATTCCTTCAGGTTCGGCGTGCTGGAATTGATCTCCACCTGCGCCGTCGCGCC
>MFIX01000248.1:0-907 GCA_001780825.1 Candidatus Glassbacteria bacterium RIFCSPLOWO2_12_FULL_58_11
TCAGGTTCGGCGTACAGGAATTGATCTCGACCTGCACCGTCGCGCCTTCGATACCGGCTTTCACCTCGAGCACGTTGGGCGTCCAGTAAATCGCCGCACTGTCTTTCACCCGCTGGAAATAGCCCGTAGCATAGGCCCAGTGCTTTGCACCATTCATATACCAGGTGTGGGTCTGGAAATACTGGTCATCGTAAACCACCTCCGCGCTCGAGCCGTCTTTCGGCCAGATCGTAAAGTGATCCGCCTGGTACCGCCATCCGATAAACGCATAGGCCTTTGGAGTCAAGCCCCACTGGTCGTACTTGCTCCGGGCTACCGGCTTTTTTTCAGGCCCTTCAACCCGCACCACCCCGGCCGCGCCATCCGCCAGGTAGGAGTCGCGAACCTCGAGCGCGGAGAGCGGCACCCCGCCTTTTTCGAAATGCGAGTCGAGCTCAGCATCGATCAGGACCCACTTGCCGAGGGAGTTGCACCAGGTTTCATTGGAGCCGTGATGGCCGGTAAGCTCCGGAGCCTCGCCGTCCGGACCGGACAGGACGCAGCGGGTGACATAGCCCATGGCGTTCATGACCGCATTCTGAACCGCCTCGAAATGCCCGCAACTGTATCTTCCCCCCTTCGGCCCCTCCTCCAGCATCTTCAGCGCATCGCCCTCGACCGCAGGCCGGCTTTTATCGATCACCAGGCGCTGGTGGAGCCAGTTGCGCAGCAGAAGAATCCGTCTGAACTCATCGGTCTCGCCCTTGACCACCTCGTTCAACCCGTAGCGCTCCACCAGGCCCGCGAACCGCGGCGAGGTAAGGTCTTCCTGGGCGCTGAATACCGTGTTCGGGCGATAGACCGGGTTACCGGTCTCGACGACCGCGTAATCCTGCTCCGCAGCCTGTAAACCACCGCTGCACAGAAA
>MFIX01000248.1:939-12247 GCA_001780825.1 Candidatus Glassbacteria bacterium RIFCSPLOWO2_12_FULL_58_11
ACATTGCGCTCCTCCCTCCGCGGAATCTTTTACGCGATATTGCCTGTTTCAAATCCTGTCCACTGGCGGACCGGCCGAGCGACATTATAGGCTACGCCGATTCTCCCCGCAAGCCTCTTTCAGGCATCGGGTAAGAGTCGACCCGGGAATCTCTGAAGTAAATACACCTGGGAGGGGTTCAGGAGGAGAAGAAAAAAGAAGATTTCAAACCCACGGCAGAGACAATGCGACCGGCCAGCCTTATCGCGGATTATTTAGCGCTGGATTATGCACCAGTTTCTCATAGCAGCAGCACCTCAGGTCGAACCTTTTCCCGCAACCCTCGCACTCAAGGAACTCCGGCACTATTTCGCCGCGCAGAAGCTCGACGGAGCGATTAGTCCGGCAGTAGTCGCAGTAAAAGTAAATCGAGATGGCCTCAGACATTTTTTCGCCGGCTTTTATCATAGGCGCTATTTTACCAGAAAAATTAATATATTGTCAAGAAATTATGATAATCAGGATAATCGTTGTATTATCCCTTAAAGATAATTGGCCTTAAAACGCAGCCGGATCCCGGAGGTACGCAGCCAGTTGGACGGACACTTTACACCTGGCTGCAGAAGCATCCTGAAAGATCAATGCTTGTGTGGTCCCAGGGAGATGGAAAAAACATGCGAGACCTGCTTTTTCCTTTTATCCCCGCCCGAAAAAAGTTAAAATTAAAAGCTGATAGACATCTAATAAGTGGATCCTTCCGTCACCACAAGCCAGGCGGAGGTATTTGAATGTCCTCAATTCAGGAAGCCAGGAAATGCGCTCGCTATTGCTTATTAATGCTGTTGCTCTGCCTCGGCATTGCTCTCCCAGGCTGTGGCCGTTGCCGAGACACCGAAAGCCGGCCCGCCGAGGCGGCTGACTTATCCAAAACTGAGGAGACTGGACCGGACCCCGCGTATTTCCGCCCCGGACTGCTGCCCATCCAGAAAATGCGCTGGGACTCGATCCCGCCAAACCGGCGCTCCGAGTTCAGTTTCGGTACCCGCCTGTACCCTGCCCAGGAGCCGGATGACCCCGACAGCGGCCGGCCGGAAATATGGCGGAATGAAGCCCCGGGCTTACAAGGCTCATTCGCCTCGGTCGAAAAGAAATATCCCCGCAGCGCTCCCCCCGGGATCGAGACCAGCCGGCGCATAAAACTCTCCGGCTGGAAAGGGGAAAGGCTTTACAGCCAATTACTTCTATGGAGCTCGAGCGAGATCAGTCAAGTCAGGTGGAAAACATCCTCTTTCGCTGGCGGCGGGATGGAGCTTCCGGCCGGGGATTGCCTGAAAGTCAATTTCGTGCGCTACGTACTGGCGGATGATGGGAGCCAGGAGGGCCGGGGCGCTCCTCCGGATCAACGCTCGCTGATGCCGGACGTGTTGGATGATTTTGACCGCTTCGACCTCCCGGCCCGGAGTGTCCGGCCGCTCTGGATCAGCGTGCAGATCCCACAAGAGGCGGAAGCCGGGGAGTACCGGGCGGACATTACGGTCGAGGCGGAAAACGCGGAAAGCCTGACCTTTACTATCGAGCTGGAAGTCCTGCCCCGCACTCTTCCCCCGCCCTCCGAATGGTCGTTTCAACTGGATTTATGGCAGAATCCCTGGGCGGTGGCCCGCTATCACCATGTCCGGCCCTGGTCGCCGGAGCACTGGTCCCTGCTGAAACCGCTGACTCAAATGCTGGCGCAGGCCGGTCAGAAATGTATCACCACGACCATAGTCTCCCGGCCCTGGGGCGGACAAACCTTGGACGCCTATGAATCAATGGTCGAGTGGACCCGGCTGAATGATGGGACCTGGCGCTACGACTACTCGGTATTCGACAGGTATGTCGAGTTCTGCATGGAGCAGGGGATAAAAGAGCAGATAAACTGTTTCACGGTGCTTTCCTGGTCCGGGTACTCGTATTTCGATGAGCAGTCCGCGGAATACAAAACTCTCTCCTGCGCAGTTGGCTCACCCGAGTACCGGGAGCACTGGCGGCCATTCCTGAGCGATTTTGCCCGGCATTTAAAGGAAAAGGGCTGGTTCGAGCGCACGGTTTTCGGGATTGATGAGGCCCCGCTGGAGCAGATGCGGAAAATTATCGACTTTTTGAGAGCGGATGCGCCGGAGCTCAAGATCGGCCTGACCGGCGAATACCTGGCGGAAATCAATGATGATGTTTACCACTGGTGTTTTTTCATCGATCAACAGGTAAGCGCCGAGGTGCTGCGGGAACGCCGCAGCCTTCACCGGCCGAGCACGTTTTATGTCTGCTGCGGACCGGCGCTGCCCAACACTTTCACGTTTTCGCCCCCCGTGGAAGCGGCCTGGCTCGGTTGGTACGCCGCGGCCCGGGGCTTCGACGGCTTCCTGCGCTGGGCCTACAACAGTTGGCCTCTCGATCCGCTGGTGGACAGCCGCTATATCTCCTGGCCGGCCGGGGACTGTTTCCTGGTCTATCCGGGGCCGCGCAGCTCGATTAGATTCGAGCGGCTGCGCGAGGGCGTCCAGGATTATGAAAAAATCCGGCTGCTCAAAGAAGAGCTTGCCAAAACGGCTCTCACGTCGGACAGGGAAAAACTCGAAAAGCTGACTGCCTTCCTGATGGCAATTAGTTACAGCAGCTCCGCCGGCCCTGATTATTACTTGAATACTGTCAATCAGGGCAAGGCTCTCCTGGAAGAGCTCTCCAGGTAAAAGCTGAGGCCGCCGCGGCGCGGGCAGGAATTCTGGACTGAATATGGCCCCGGTTGTATTTTCGGGTATCGTCTTTCCGCGTTGCCGGAGAATGTGTCAATTTAAGGAGGAAGAGGACTATGCTGCGCAGACGTAACTTCATGATGCTGGCGCTGCTGACCGCGGCGCTGATGATTCTCCCGCTGCGGGCCGCGGATCTACCCTATGCGGCGCCTGAGAAACTCGGCCTTTCGACGGAGCGGCTGGCCCGGCTCGATGCGGTGATAAATGATTACATCGCCAAAGAGCGGGTCGCGGGAACGGTGAGCCTGATCCTGCGCAACGGGAAAATCGCCTATTACAAGGCCCAGGGGATGAAAGACCGGGAAAAGAGCGCAGCGATGCCAAAAGATGCGATCTTCCGCATCTGCTCCATGACCAAGCCGATCACCAGCGCGGCGGTCATGCTGCTGTACGAGGAGGGCCGGTTCATGCTGAGCGATCCGGTTTCGAAATTCATTCCTGAATTCAAAAATCCGAAGATCCTCAAGAAAGCGCCAAACGGCGAAACTTACACTGTGCCGGCGGATAATGAGATAACTATCCGTCACCTGCTCACCCACACCTCCGGGCTGACCTATCACTGGAACCCGGAGCTCGGGGCCTTATATCAGGAGAACGAGATCGGCAACGGGGTAAGAAAGGAAACCCTGTCCCTGAGCGAGAGTATCAAGCGCCTGGCCAGGCTGCCGATCCTGTTCAATCCCGGGGAAAGATTCGAATACAGCCTAAGCGTGGATGCCCTCGGCTACCTGGTGGAAGTGGTTTCCGGGATGAGTCTGGATGAGTTTCTCCGCTCGAGGATTTTCAAGCCCCTGGACATGGCGGATACCTACTTTTTCCTGCCCGAAAGCAAGCAGGACCGGCTCGCCACGGCTTACACCTGGTACAAGGAACAGGGCCTGAAACGCTTCCCCGACGAACCCATAGTCGAGGGTACTTTCAGCTACGATGCGGATTATCCCTATAAGGGCAAAAAACTCTACCAGTCCGGCGGCGGCGGGCTCTGTTCGACGGCGATGGACTATGCTAAGTTCTGCCAGATGCTGCTCAACGGCGGGACGCTGAACGGAGTGCGGCTGCTCAGCCCCAAGACAATCGAGATGATGACTGCCGAGCAGGTGACGACCGGCGACCCGGCCTCGGAATTCGGCCTGGGGTTCGGGATACAGACTAAACTGACCGAGATGGGCTCGGAAGGCAGGTACGGCTGGGGCGGATTTTACAACACCCGCTTCTTTATCGATCCCCAGGAGAAATACATCGGCATACTCATGTCCCAGCTTCACCCGGCCGGTGACATGCAGATGCTGGACCAGTTCGAGGTCCTTTCTTACCAAGCGATAGTGGAGTAAATGGAGCGGTCGGCCGTAGCATCCCGGCGTTTAGAATCTGAAACTTCTGATTGAAGTAAATTAAATTTAGCAAAAGCACGCAATATCAACATTGGCAAGCAATTGTAGGGGCTGTTTGCGAACAGCCCCTACAGGCTGACAACTAAAGGGCGTCGAGGCTTAAAACCTCAACGCCCTTTTTCCCCACTCTCGCTTTGCTGGATTACCAGATAAGATTTACCCCTATCTAGTCGTGAACGAATAAATCCCGCTCCAGGCGCTCCAGTTACCCTGCTCATCCTCCGCTTTTACCCGCCAGTAGTAGGTCGTGCCCGGGTTGAGCCAGCCCGCGGGCGCTTTAAACGTGCAGCCCGCTCGGACATCCCGGTCGAAGGCCTGGGTCAGGGGCCAGGCGCAGTCGGGCCGCAGGCTGAGCTGGAAACGGTAGCAGGCGAACTTTCCGCCGTCCGGAGCGACCGCGGGCGACCATTCAAAAGCCGGGGCCAGGTCTTTGATTTTGACCCCATTGGCCGGCGATTGCGCGACCGGAGCTTCCGGCGCGCGGGGGCCGTTTTTCTCGCGCCAGGTATAGGTAATTTTCACTGTCCGCGCTCCCGGCGACTGGTCCGTGTAGCGGACAGTGTTCTGGCCCAGGGACAGCGCCGGCAGGCTGCCCGGATTGACCTGCAGGTCGGCCACGATTTTTACCTGCTCGACACCCGACTGGCCGCCATAGACTAGCGGGAACACCGCCTGTGTGTTCTCGTTCCTTTTCGCCGCCGAAATATCGTAAACCACATCGAAGCCATAGGTCGCCTGAACTCCATCCTTGAGCATCTTATCATCCAGCACGGCCCGGCTATCGCCTAGACCATAGCCCCAGGAGTAATAGTCCCAGAGCCGGGTCTGACGGTCGAATGGCGCGGGAGGGTAATTGTCATCCAGGTTGGCCGAGAGGGTCACCCGGTCCAGACCCGAGGTGCCCGCCTTGTAATAACGGGTATCGGCAAAGCCACCAACCATCACGTAAGGGCTTTCCATGCGGATCAGGATTGAGGAGAACAGGTCGTGCTGACGGTCCTGCAAGCGGTCCACATGGACATCCGGCGACTTTTGGTCCTCGCAGTAATATTTGACATTGCTGCGCTGGATCAGGCCGTCATAGCTGAAGCGCCGGAAATCCGGCTCGAAAATAAGCTGGCCATTGGCATAGCGCGGCGGCTCGTGAGAGATTTTCTGGTCGTAATATTTTCTCAAGACCGGTTTCCACCAGCGCACGAGCTTTTCGCAAGGCCGCAGGGTAAGGTCCATGGTTCGCACCTTGTAAAGCATCTCATCATAAGCGGTCTCGACATAGTTGTCTTCGCCGGTGGCGTAGATATCGGCCAGGGACTGGCCCGCGGGGTCCTTTTCCGGCATGTAGATCATCTTGCGGCCATCCAGACCGATGTACCAGCGGTACGGCTCGTAGCTGCGCGAGACCCACTCCGGGTGCTGCTCCAGCTCGGCGATCGAGGCGATAGAGCGGTTGTCAGCCTTGAGATACCAGATTCCCAGGTCGGCATCCATGTGGTGCCAGGCGCCGTCCCATTTGGCCTCGGCGACAGTATGGTGCCAGATCTCGTACACCCGGGCCTCGAGGCCCGCGGCACGGCAGAGCGCCACGAACTGGCAGGCGGCCTGGGAACAGATATGGTAGCCGTAGCTGTTGAAATGCCGGACCGGATTGTCGCTGGTAATATCCTTGGGGTAGCTCCACCAGTAGGTCTCTTTATCGACAAAGTTGAAAACCGCCATCGCCTTTTCCTGCTCGCTTGCGCAGCCCCGGGTGATCTCGGCGGCCATGTCCTCTACAGTGTACCAGTTATACCGGCCGTTGGCCGTCACCCGGGGATTGACCACCGCGGTCTCCCCGATATTCTCGATGGTGATCTCGACGTTTTCCGGGTCGAGCGTGCCCTGTGTCTCGATATTGAACTCGGCTTCTCCTGTAGTGATGACCTGGGAGAAAGTCTTCAGTTCATCAGCCTTTAAGGCTGCTACCGGAATAAGCCAGATCAGGCCAACAACCATTGCTATCCGGAAGATTTTCGAAATTGTCCCGCCCATTTGAAGCCTCTCTTGTAAAAGTAGCGCCTATCCTAAAATCTTAACCTGCCGCAGAAAATAGGGATTATCGGCTGAAGATTCAAGAATGCCGAGCGTCTTTCGGAAAGCCGAGAACTCGCAAATATTCTTGCTTTCTTCGATAATAACTGCTACCGTTTCAAAGTATTGCATAGCTTTACAATATATTGCGCTTTCCTTTACGCACACCGGTTTTCGAGCATTATTCGTTCATCTTCCCTCACAGCCGGAAATGCCTAATTCACAAATTCAGGAGCATTCCGCATGACCCGTCCAATTCGTTTCTTGTTCGTTTGCGCCATGAGTTTTTCGGCCCTTTTAAGCCCATGCAGACCGGCCTCAGGCGGTCCGACTCTGCTCCTGGATGATTTCGAGGACTCCTCTTCCCTGCAGCGCTGGCAGGGCGCTATCAGCCTTTCCATGGAATACCCGGCCCACGGCGCGAAATGCCTCGAGCTCGATCTTTCGGACCGGCGCGCCGGAGCGCTGGAAAGCGAAAAGCTGCCCGCCGACTGGAGCGCCTATGAGCTGCTCAGGTTCGATATCTACAATCCCTCGAGCCGGGTGCAGGTCGGCCGGATTCAGATCCTCGACAGCCTGGGAACGGATGAAGAGGCCGAAATCTCCGGCAAGTCCTACCGCGGCGACAAGATCTTCCTCAACCGCGGCTGGAACCATTTCGAGTTCAAGCTGCCCACCGCCATGGTCGAGGATGGGGACCGTCACCTGGCCCTGAACAAGATCCGCAGGTTCAGCCTGAGTTTCGGCAGGCTGGGCGGCAAGCTGTACCTGGACAATTTCCGCCTGACCCGGGGCGAAGAACCCTCTGCCGGCGCCAGCCGCTGCGCGCCCCTGGATTGCCGGGTGGTGATCGACGACCGCTACGCTTCCCTGCAGCTGTACGGACCCGAGGAGGCTATCCAGTGGAGCCCGGATATCAAGGTCTTGCGCCTCCGGTCCGCGGAGGCTGTCAAGCGGCTCAAGTCGGTGGTGGCGCAGGCCGAGAAGGCCGGCCTCCAGCCCCTCTACCACCGTCTGCCCCTGGAAACCGCGAAAATCGGCCTCGAGCAGCGGAGCAAGCTGGTCTGGTTCCGCAGCGAGGCTGAAGAAACAAAAATCCTGGATTATGTCGTCTCCTCCTGCAGCCGGGCCGCGGAGGAGCTGGCGGCGCTGCTGACGCGGCCGCCGAAGGAAAACAGCAGCGATCCGGCTGAACAAGCCGCCTGGAACCTGCTCCATGTGCCGCCCTATCCGAATTTCAAGGGGCTTGGGCAGTCGGATGGCTTTTTCCGCTACCCCAACGGCGACCCGGTGATCGTCTTGGCAATGCACGGCGTGCACGGAGGCTCGCTGCTGGACTATTTCGCGCCCTACGACCATGTGATGGAGACTTACTGCGTGGGCGGCGGGTCGCGCTACGATATCGAGCGCTCTCCGGTTTACACGGCTTTCCACAAGTACCCCGATACGCACCGGGTGGGCTGGGACGGCTGGTGCGGCCACCTGATCAAGGACCGCTGGTCCATGGGAGGTCCCAAGGAAAACGTGGTGATCTGCCTGGAAAGCCCGCAGATCCGCGAGGCGGTACAAGAGTATATCCGGGATGAATCCAAAGTCTGGATGTCCCGGCCGGACCTGCTCTATAATATCATGGGCTACGAGCTGATGTATATCTGTTATTGCGACCGGAGCCAGGAAATGTTCCGCGGCTGGCTGCGCGAAAAGTACCAGTCGATAGGCCTGGTAAATGAGATATGGGGCACCAAGTATACTTCATTTTCCGATATAGCCGCCCCGGCGACCCAGAATGCCGCTCCTGTCGCGGATGTCAACCGGGCCGCCTGGTATGACTGGGCCTGTTTCAACTCCCGCCGTTTCACCGACTACCTCAAGTGGGTCAAGGCCGAGATGCGCAAATATGACCCGGTCACCCCGATCAATGCCGGGGGCACCTCGAGCATGCTCTCCGCGGCCAACAGCACCACGGGCATCGATGAGGAAATGATTATCAACGAGGTGGATGACGCAATCCTGAACGAGTCCGGGGGCACCCACATTTTCAGCGACCTGTTCCTCAGCCTGAGCGAGAAGCGGAAAGTCATGGTGGAACCTGAAATGGGCGGCGGAGTGCATAACATCCTTCTGCATTTCATTCACGGCAAGTCCTCAATCGCCAAGTGGCTCTGGGGCGCCAGCCGCGGCAGCAGCGAGTTCCCGGAATATTATGCAACCGCGGTCTCGCAGAGCTGGGACATCCCCCTGTCCGAGGTAGCCGAGGTCCTGCGTTTGGGCCTGGATGTACGCCGGCTGGGCCCTGAAATTGCCGAGTTCACCCGGCCCGAGCCGGAGCTGGCGCTCCTCTATTCCAAGAGTTGTATCGTGCAGGTGCCTCCGCAGCTCCACCGCGCCGGCGTGACCCCTTACCTGTACGCTCTCGGCACCGCTTGGGAGGGTGCGCGTTTCCTGGGCTGCCGCACCGGATTCATCAGCGAAAAACAGATCCTCGAAGGCAAGCTGGCCGGGATCAAACTGTTAATCATCCCGGCGGCCAAGTATCTTCCGCCCGAAATAACTGAACGGGTGCTGGCCTATGTCGAACAAGGCGGCTGCGCCTTGGTTGTGCCCGAATCCTTCCTGTTCGACCAGTACGCCCGGCCCGCCGACAAGCTGGCCGGCCTGGGTCTCAAGGTGAAAGATATCACCCTGCCGCCGGTACTCGGGGAGGGCGAGCTGGTGAAAAACTACGACCAGAGTTTCACCCAGACCCTCGTGTTCGGCGAGGTAAAAAGAAAGATCACTACCGGCGGCACCGATATTTTTAAGAATAAAGCCGGGCTAGTCCTGCAGAGCGACGGCCTGGTGCAGACCCTCGACCCGGGCAAGAACGAAGTCTTGGCGCAGTTCGAGGATGGCGGCGCCGCGATAGTGCTGGTCCGGCTTGGTAAGGGAACGCTGTATTACCTGGCAGCTCCGCTGGAGATCGGGGACTACCAGAAGCTGCTCGAGCCGCTCGCCGAAAAAGTGGCGCTGAAGAGGCCTCTCGTGGCCTTGGATGGCCAGGGAAGCCTGATCACCGGCGCCGAGGTGCGGGCTGTGGAGCGCAAAGATGATTTCCTGGTCTATGCCTCTAACATGCGGGGAACCGAGGTGGAATTTAATCTCGCGCGGCAGGACGGCAAGGCCCTGGGCCGGGTGCGGGACCTGCGCGGCTTCGGCACGGTCAAAGACGGCCGGGTGCGGCTCGAGCCCTGGCAGGAGACAATATACAGCATCCCGAAAGACGCCGCCGGGCCGGCACAATAACCGCCCTGTCAAACGTTTCCGGATGATAGCAGAAGCGTGTTGAAATGTTCATACTTTACCATTGGCTCTCGGGCCGTAGGGGCGGACCCATGTGTCCGCCCGGGCGCACACGTTGGTGCGCCCCTACGCCAGATATTGCATTTATTACTGATTCACAAGTTTGAAGCAAAACAAATGTCCGACTGCAAGCGGGTACTCCTGATTTAAATTGATTATACAGTACACTTTTAAAGCTCACTAATTTGCTTCATAACGATTCCCAGATTGAAACGAGGAGCGGAGCCATGCGGAAAATTGACGTGGTATTGACAGCGGCATGCCTGGGCCTGTCCGTATTATCCGGGCCGGTGGAAGGCAGGGAATATTCCCAGGTAATCACAGTGAACGACTACAGCTACGAGATCGAGGTCGGGGGTTGGCGCGACCCGGTCAATGAGACCATTATCATCGAGAACCTGGGCGACACGCCCCTGGTCAATCCAAGGCTCACGGTTGATGGGAAATACGACTGGTTCGATATCGAGACCATGGCCCGCGAGGCCACTCGGGGCTGCACTACCGATGAGGAGCGGGCCCTGGCGCTCTGGGATTTCGTGCGCCGCAATTTCCAGCACCTCGACTCGCCGGGAGACCGCGAGTGCCACAACCCGGCGGTCTCGCTGAACGTTTACGGTTACGCCAACTGCGCCTACCATGCCTCGGCGTTCGTGGCGCTCTGCCGCTCGATCGGCATACCCGCGCGGGTCTGGGAGGTCTGGAAGCATACGGTAAGCGAGGCGTTCTATAACAACGCCTGGCACATGCTGGACAGCGATATCGGCCTCTACTACCTGGCCGGCGACAACCGCACAATCGCCTCGATTGAGCAGCTCTGGGCGGACCAGAAAGCGAGTGAAGGGGTGCCGGAGAAAGCCAACCTGACCGCATTTTCAGGCCGCAACAAGGCGGTCCGCGCGGTCTATACGGATGTCGAGGGCGGCAACCCGCATGTCTCGCAGGATGGGATCTACCAGCGCGGATACCGTTATTTCCACGGCGCGGATGAATGCTATATCCAGACCGGCTATGACCGCTTCACCTATGAGCCGCACTCGATGGCCATGACCCTGCGCCCCGGCGAGACCCTGATCCGCAACTGGAAGGGCGGAAAGAAATACTATGATTACGAGCGCCACGACCAGAACCTGGCGGGCGGGAACCAGTGGGCCAAACCGATGCGCTACGGAGACGGGCAGCTGATCTGGAAACCGGACCTTAACTCGAAGCTCGCCCCCTCGTTTTTCAACCAGAACCAAGCGCCCTGTTTCGCGGTCCTGGATGGCCAGCAGCCGGCGGTCCATGTGCGCCACAAGCAGGGCGGCATCTACGACATGCCCGAGCGGGCGATCCTCGACATGGAGACACCCTATACGATTCTGGGCGGGAAGATCAAGGCCCGGCTCTACCGCGGCGCGGCCACGCGCTGGGATGGGATGTCCTTTACGGTCAGCAGCCGGACCGGTCCGGTGAGCCAGACAGTCTGGCGCGCGCCGAAAGACTCCAGCGGCAGCCTGCAGGCGGAGGTCGACCTGGACAAAGTGCTCTTTCCCTCAGGCGAGCGCGGCCGCCACGACTATTCTGTTGAATTCAATTTCATGGCCAATGAGAAGAACGACCCGCCGACCCAGAGCGGGCTCGAATCGGTGGAGCTTACGGCAGATATCCAGTGCTCCTCCTACTCGCTGCCCGCCCTCGCCCTCGGACATAATGTAATCCGCTACCGCGACGAGACGCCGGGGCCGCACCAGGTCAAAATAA
>MFIX01000249.1:0-12397 GCA_001780825.1 Candidatus Glassbacteria bacterium RIFCSPLOWO2_12_FULL_58_11
TGGAAAGCGACGGGTTGTTGATCTTCTCATAAAAGTTCTCGAAGCGGGTGCCCGGCTTGGGCAGCGGGATTTCCAGCAGGTACCAGTCGTCATTACCGAGCAAATCCCTGTACGTATCTCGGATGCGCTTTGGATCTCCCGTGTAAACATAAGGGACGTGGTCCTTGACCACGTTGCGGTCGTTTTCCGGGATAAAGACACCGGCAGGCGGGATGATCTCGAGCTTTTTCAAGTCCAGCGTTATCCGGAATACCCGCTCCTGTTCGTCCAGGGCCCCGTTGTTGTTCAGGTCCTCGGTGTCGAAGTTCGAGCCGATCTGGCCCTGGTTGTTGCCCTCGGTGAGGTTCAGCCAGCGTGCATCAGTAATCGTGCTCCGGAAAAAATCATCGTTGCCGTCGTCCCCTTCCACCCGTACGCCCGTGTCAAAGGGGTCTTTCCCCGCCACCTCGTCGAGCCCGGTGTCCTCGCCGATATCCAGCCGGCCGTCGAAATTCTTGTCCTCCGTATCCAGCCTGTGTACGCCCACCAGATTTCGGCCGACATCGAAGCGCGTCTGGTCTTCGTTCACCTGGCCGAAATCGATGATCAGCTTGCCCATGTCCCGGCCGGTGGAGACATAAAGCTGAAGGGTTTCGCGCTCATCCATGCCCAGCACGCCGGTTTCGCTGACCACCTGGGTAAACGAGCGCCAGCTCTGTTTGCGCTCCTCGCCGGTTCCATCCCTGGGCTCGGGCTCGAATACCGCCGAGATTACCTGGACCGGCACCTGCCGGTTCTGCTGAGTGCGGCCCTCGATCGTTCCGTAAATATCTTCTTCATAAAAGCCATATACGTTCTGGCTGATATAGTTGGGGTCGAACCAGAACAGACTTCCCGCATTATTGGAATCGAACATATCGAATGAACCGCTCTCGTCTTTGGGATTGCTGCCCAGTCTCCAGGCCTGGTAACTCATCAAGAGCTGCGGGTTCTCGATTTTCGCGGTCTCAAAATCCTCGATCAGCACCCCGCCCCGGGTGTTCGGGTTGGGGCTGCTGAAAGCCAGGCCGCCGACGAGACTAATCTGCGAGGGAGTCCTGGATTCGAACACCGGCAGCTTGTTCAGCCAGCTGGTCAGCCGGTCGGAGGCGAATTCGAACTTGCCGCCGAGCTCGCCCAGCATGTTGGATTTCGGCTCATCCCCCAGCCGGACGAATGTCCGGTCCACGCTTTCGATGCTTTGCAGGAACAGCGTGCTGGTCAGGTAATTCTTCCTCTGGGGATCGAACTCGTATTCATTGTGGATGCCGAACAGGCTGGTGCTGCCGGTGGCGAACAAGGGGACCTGCTCGAAGCCGACCTTCACCTCGGAGTTGGGCGGAAGCTCCACGCTGGGCATCAGGGTAAGCTGGCCGAACTGGTAGTCGATTGTGTAGTCCGTGCCCCGGCGCAGCTGACGGTCGTTGATCGTGATTCTCTCGGAATTTTCGATAATCTGTCCCACTCCCAGATCGAAAGTGCGCGCAGCCGAGCCCTCGGCGCGGCCGAACCGCAGGAGCATCTGGTATTTCTGATGCTCGAGCGTATTCAAGCGGCTCGGATCATCCTCGATGTACATCGTCCTGTTGCGGTTCGACAGCCCGAAAAGCGAATCGCCCGTGGTATATGGCCGGTTGAAAGGCTCCAGGGAGGGAAAAAAGATCAAGCCTCGGGTAAAATCGACATAAATCCGGTCCAGCTTGGTGTCGGCATCGTTGTCCAGGCCGAATATTTCAAGAAAAGTCTTTCCGCTTTCATCGTAGCGCGGGGGGGACTCATTGGTGAAAATGTCGATCTTGAAGGTGTTGGCGTTGACCGCCGAGCCGCCGCCGAAGGAATAGACGTTGCGCAGCATGTAGGGCCAGGCCGGGTTCTGCGCGGTCATGTTGGAGCTCTTGATCAGCTTCATGTGCAGGGTGTCGCCGACTATGCTGCCGACTTGGCCGCCATCCTGGGTGTTGTAGATCACCCCGATTTTTTCCCTATCGTCGACCCAGTTGAAGCTGATAACAATCCCGCATTCCTCGAGGATATAGTCTTTGTTCAGCTCCATCTCGTTGAAGAACCCGAATTCATCATCCGGATCGGGATTGTTCGGATCGAAGTTGTTGGGATCGACGTGCACTATTCCGGGCCGGGCCTGGTAAAGACCCTGGTTGTTATTGGTCGGGTTACCGTCGTCCTTGAACACCCGGATATTGATGGGCTTTTTCCCCGTATTCTTGAGCGGGGCGCCGTTGCGGTCCAGGAAGCGGATATGCTTGACCGCGATCAGGCTCGTATCGACCAGCAGGAAATGGCGGTTACGGCTGTAGTTGACATCCCAGATATGGAGCGAATCAGTGGCTTCGGCCTCGCCGGACACCGGGATCTTGACGTTTTTCGAGCTCGATTCGCCTTTTTCCTGGGAGGCGATGAATGTGGAGGTCAGCGAGCCCAGGCGGGTCTGGCCCATGATTCCGAAATTGCCGCGCGGGATATTGGCCGAAACCAGCATGCTCGGCGGCAGCTGCAGGTTGACATCGCCCAGCTCCAGGCTCTGCAGGATTTCATCCTCCTCCCCCTGGTACTTGACCTCGATCTTGTTGCGGTTTTCGAACTGGTTCTGGCTGTTGTAGTCCACGAAAACATGGATCTTGGTGCCGATCGTGCCTTCGATGTTGATCTGCTGGCGCTGTTCGAGCTTGAGCCTGGGGAATTTGCTCTGCTGGCGGAACAGGGACTGGTCCTCGGGTTTCTGGAAGGTGGTAGTGCCGGATACCTCGGTGACACTGCGGCCGTGGATGACCAGCGACCCGGTGCCCTCGCCGATAATCGAAGCCAGGGACTTGGGCATGAAATCCGGCAGGTTGATCTCCGGCATCAGGCCCCTGCTCTGGCCCGCCAGGCGCATGGATTCCTCGCCGGTCACGTATTTGCCGGAGAGGGCATGAAACAGGGTATCTTGTTTTTCCTCGGTAATTCGCTGAAGGTAATCGAGGACGGACCAGTAATTGATCTCCAGGGCCATTTCTCCGTCATCCCCGGGCAGGGTTATCATCTCCACCACCGCCCCGGTTTCCACGTCGTACTCGACGGTGTTTTTGGTGGTTTTCTTGACGGTCAGGATGGGCTGGTAGGGTTTCAAGCCCAGTTTGTTCCTGAATTCAGCCCGGGCTTCGGGTTTGAGCTTAATTCCGCCGGCTTCATCCCCGAAAGCCGCGTGCGTAAGCAGGACCAGGCCCAGCAGGGCAAGCATTATCATCCGGCTGCGCGTGGACAAGATTCTGTTATCCTGCAGTTGAAGCAACGCCGCTCCGGGAACAGGAGATGGAAAACAGCGGAAAAACTGGACGGTGGCGGAACCACTTTTCCGGGGGGATTCGAGGACAGACTGGCAGCAGGTACAAACGCCCGGCTACGGCTCCAGCTGATCAACGGGCCGTTCGGCTCCGGATGCGCACTTGCCGGCGCACCCCGGTGCAATACCTCTCCCCCTTTACTAAGCGCGAAATTCCGTATAAAAGCAATTAATAGGCCGGGATTCCTCCTCGAGGGAGCCGGATAAAATACTTGAATAAAAACGGCACCGGGCGTATAGTTTAGATGGCTGCAGCAGGGCCAACCAGGGTGATTGCCAAAAGCATTTTCCTTTTCGAACTGCCATTTGAGTTTAATGAATCTTCGGTCAGCTTGGGTATTTTGGCAATCGCTCTAATACAGCACTACTTGGATGGATTGCGCTTGAGTCTCATAACCGCCTCTTCGGAAGTCGATTACGCTAGAGGAGGTTTTTATTGGTCTCCGGCTGTAAAAAACTGCCGGGATAAGTCTTCAGGCCGGCCGGCCTTTCCGGATCGAATCCAAAGCGCAAGAACTTATGGTAATTGCTAAAGTTCAAAGACAAAGAGATTTAATGTGTAATAGTAACAATCGGGGACACATTTGAAAAGACTTTTTTGCCCGAAAAGTTGCCAAACCACCGCTAATTCAGCCTGCCGATGAAAACCCTCCACCGCTATATACTTTTTGAGCTGACCGGGCCATTCATTGTTTCTTTTTCGCTGCTGACGTTCATCTTGTTTATGCGCAACATGGTGTTTTTGTTCCCGAAAATTGCCGGCAAACACCTTGGATGGACTGTAATTGCCGAGCTGATAGTACTGAGCCTGCCCTTTATTGTCGCCCTGGTGCTGCCGATGGCGGTGCTGGTGGGAATAATCATGTCCTTCGGCCGCTTGTCGGCGGATAACGAGATCACGGCCATGAAAGCGCTGGGTATCCCCGCTCATCGCCTGATGCTCGCCCCGCTGGGCGCGGCTGTCGTGCTGATGGTGGCGGCGATCTGGTTTAATGACCGGGTACTGCCTGAGGCCAACCACCGCTACAAAAATCTCCTGATCGATATCGCCTATCTCAAGCCGACCCTGAAGCTGCGGGAGGGCGTGATCATGGATGAATTCGGCGGAATGGGAATCCTGGTCAACCGGATCAAAGAAAAAAAGGAAAAGCGTAACCTCAGCCTGACCGCCCCGGATCAGACGGAGCTCGGGGAACGGGAGCCGGCGGGACCGGCGGAGCTGTTCGGTATCATTATCACCGAGAACCCGCCATCCGGGCCACGCAAGACAATAGTCGCCGACTCTGGAGCGATCCGCATGGCCCCGGACAACAAGGATGCGCTCCTGACCCTCTACCACGGCGAGATCCAGGAGGTGGACCCCCAGCGCCAGCAGCAGTTCCAGCGCCTGTTTTTCACCCGCCACCAGCTCCGTCTGCGCGATGTCGGCGGCATGTTCGACCGGGGCCACAGCTCCAGCTACCGCAGCGACCGGGAGCTGACTCTGCGGATGATCCGGGACCGGATCGCCCAGTGGAGGCTCGAGGCGGACAGCCTGTACCGGATGGCGCGGGTCCTGCTGGACAGCCTGCCGGCAGGGGATTCCGCCTCCGGGGATTTCGAAAAGGCCCTGCAAAGCTCCGGGGGCAAAAATTTCGGACGGGTCCTCCCGCGGGTCGAGCCGGCCGCCGCCGAGCTGCCCTCCGGCACTCTGACCAGCTATCTCAAAAGCCCCAAAATGCGGCTGATCCAGACCTGCCGGGAGGCCGGCTACACTCAGCAGCGGATTGCCTCGCTCGAGGTGGAGTTCTGGAAAAAGTTCGCCATCCCATTCGCCTCCCTGATCTTTGTGCTGCTCGGCGTGCCGCTGGGGATTCTTTCCCGCCGGGGCGGAGCGGGAGTCTCGATTTCGATCAGCATGGGGGTGTTCCTGGTCTACTGGATCTGCCTGATTTCTGGAGAAACCCTGGCCGACCGGCTGCTGATCTCGCCTTTCTGGGCGATGTGGACTCCGAACGCCATCTTCCTGGTGGTCGGCTTCTGGCTCCTGATCGTGCAGGTGCGCGGCAACCGGTCGCTGGCCCTGGCCCGCGGCGGGATCGATTTCAATCCGCTGAAACCGCTGGCCCGCCTCCTCCGCAAAAAGCGCGGCCACGCAGGGGAGGCTTAGCCGGAGATGATTTCACGGACCCTTTACCGATATATCGTTCGCGAGTACCTTAAAATCTTTATCGCCGCCCTGGGGGGCTTCCTCTTTATCTGCCTGGTCGGCGACGCCGCCGAGCACCTGAACGATTTTGTCGATGCCCAGGCCTCCTCCTCCCTGATCCTGATGTTCTACGTGTACCAGGTGCCTTTTTACATTATTTTCATCCTGCCGGCGGCCTCCCTGATCGCGACCCTATTCACCCTGGGCCAGATGAGCCGTCACAACGAGCTCACCGCGATGCTCTCCTCGGGGATCAGCCTGGGAAGGATTTTTCTGCCCCTGCTGCTGCTGCTGCTGCTGGTCTCGGCGGGGTCTTTCGCGGTCAATGAAACCGTGGTGCCCATCGCTAATGAAAGAAAGAAGGATATCCGCGACTACCAGATGAAAAAGCGCGCCCGGCCCCTGCGGGAGGTCCGCCAGGGGATCGATTACCAGGGCGAGCAGGGAAGGCGCTGGGTGGCGGACTTGTTCGATCTCAACCGGACCGCCTTCAAGGAGGTGAAGCTGCTCGATTTCTCCGGGCCGCCGGAATCCCCGCGGATCGAGTACCGCATCGATGCGCACTCAGCGGTCTTCGAGGCTCCCGGAACCTGGCGCTTTATCGACGGCACCATCCGCTACTTTCCCTCCGGCAGCCGCGAGGAGTGGGTGGTAAAGTTCGTTAGCCTGGCCCTGGCCGGTTTCCGGGAAAGACCAGAGGATTTCGTGATCGAGACCCGGGAGGCCCAGCAGATGAGCTATCTCGAGCTGAAAAAAGATATCGGCCGCAAAATGCGCAACGGGATCAATGTCGCTCCGGATGAAACCGAGCTCTGGATCAAGACTTCCCTGCCGCTGGCGAATTTCATTATCGTCCTGTTCGGCGCGCCGCTGGTCGTGCTGCGCCGCGGCATGGGCCCCGGCATCGGGATCGCCCTGGGCATAGTGGTTTACATGCTTTTCATGGGCAGCTATTATGTCACCCGCAGCATGGGGTACGAGGGGGTCGTGCCGGCCTGGTCCGCGGCCTGGCTGTCGAATATCGTATTTGCCGTCTCGGGCATTATTTTGTTTCTTAAGGCCCGCAGGTAAAGGCGCGTCTGGGATTAAGACGTAACCAGCCTTATTGATAAAATAATTCGATTCAGGGAGAGATAGAAATTGGCAAGCAAAAAAGTGAACAATATCACGGTGTCACCCGGTCATCCGCTGCCGCTGGGGGCGACCCTGGTGCCCGGCGGCTGCCGCCTGAGCCTTTTCAGCCGTCACGCTACCGCGGTCTGGCTGCAGTTGTACGAATCGCCAAGGGATGATGAGCCCGGCGAGGAGATCGCGCTGGACCCGGCGCTGAACCGTACCGGCGATATCTGGCACATCCAGTTGAACGGAGATTGCAGCCGTCTGCTCTACCTCTGGCGAGTGGATGGCCCGGACGAGCCGTCACAGGGCCACCGCTTCGACCAGCACTCGCCCCTGCTAGATCCCTGCGCCCGGGCGGTGGCCGGAGAATACCGCTGGGAAAGCCGGCAGGATCCGGCGAGCGGCGGCAAAAGGCAGCGGCGTTTCAGAAATCTGCCGCCCAAATGCCTGGCGCCCGGAAACGATTTCGACTGGGGCGGCATCCATCGCCCCCATATCCCGCTCGAAGACAGCGTCATCTACGAGCTGCACGTGCGCGGGTTCACCCGGCACCCCTCCAGCGGGGTGAAAAATCCTGGCACCTTTCCCGGCCTGATCGAAAAGATCGGCTATCTGAAAGAGCTCGGTATCACCGCGGTCGAGCTGCTTCCCGTGCACGAATTCAACGAGAACGAGATGATCCTGCGCAACCCGCTGACCGGCGAGAAACTAAGGAATTACTGGGGCTACAGCCCGGTCCTCTTCTACGCGCCCAAGAGCGGTTATGCCGCCGGGGAAGCGCTCGAGGGGGCCCCGGTGCGGGAGTTCAAGGCTATGGTCAAGGCCTTTCACGAGGCCCGGATCGAGGTCATCCTGGATGTGGTATTCAACCACACCGCCGAGGGCAATGCCAGCGGCCCGACCCTCAATTTCCGTGGCCTGGACAATGCCATTTACTACATCCTGGATGACAAGGACCGAAGTATTTACCTGAATTATTCGGGCTGCGGCAACACGCTCAACTGCAACCATCCGGTGGTGCGCGGCTTTATCCGCAACTGTCTGCGCTACTGGGTGACCGAGATGAAAGTGGATGGTTTCCGTTTTGACCTGGCCTCGATCCTGGGCCGGGACCGGGATGGCAAGATGTTGGTCAACCCGCCGCTTGTCGAGTCGATCGCCGAGGACCCGATCCTGCGGCATGTCAAGATTATCGCCGAGGCCTGGGATGCCGGCGGGGCTTACCAGGTGGGCTCTTTCCCGGGCAAGCGCTGGTCGGAGTGGAACGGGAAATACCGGGATGACGTGCGCCGGTTCTGGCGCTCCGAGCCTTTCAGCCGCAACGCCCTGGCCTCGCGGATCACCGGCTCGAGCGACATCTATGTCTCCAGCGGCAAGCTGCCCGCCAACTCGATCAATTTCATCACCTCCCACGATGGCTTCACGCTCAACGACCTGGTGAGCTATGTGGAAAAGCATAACGAGGCCAACGGCGAGGGCAACCGGGACGGGGACAACAACAACCTGAGCCCGAATTTCGGAGTGGAGGGGCCGAGCGCCGACCCGGTTGTCGAGGGCCTGCGACAGCGCCTGATCCGCAGCTTCCTGGCTACTCTTTTCCTGAGCCAGGGCGTGCCGATGATACTCTCCGGGGATGAGGGCCGCCGCACCCAGCAGGGGAACAACAACGCCTACTGTCAGGACAACGAGATAAGCTGGCTCGACTGGGGCCGTCTGGAAGAAAACCGCGATCTTGTCGAGTTCACCCGGCGGCTGATCGCTTTCCGCAAGGCGCACCCGGTGTTCCGGCGCAAGAGCTTCTTTAGCGGACTGGACCATGATAATGACGGGCGGGCGGACATCGAGTGGTACGAGTCCTCGGGGCACGCCGTCCGCTGGAACATCAGCCGTCCCGTGCTCGCCGCATTCCTCAATGGGACCATGGCGGAGACCGGCAACCACGAGGAGGACACGGATTTCTACCTGATGTTCAACTCCGGCCGGGAGAGCCGCCGTTTTGTCCTGCCCAGGCCGCCGGGGGGCGCGCTGTGGGGCCGGGTGCTGGATACCGCGCTGGAGGGAGACAGTTCGATGCTGGCGACGGAAACAAAGGCGAAGCCGCTGGAAGACCAGGCGGGTTACGAGCTGGCCGGGCATGCCTGCGGGCTGCTGATTGCGCTGAAAAATTAGTTTTAAGATGCGATTTTATAAGGCAAATTCCCGCCACTTAAAGGCTGTTGCCCAGATGGTTTATTACTGCTTCCTTGACCATTTGCGCCAGCTTTAAAGCTTCCCGGGCTTCTTTCAGGCCAGGTTCAGGTTCATCTGCTGGATAGCGTATTTCTACGCCGTAAGGCGTAAGAACAGCGGCGATTTTCAGCTTCATGGTCATGGAAGAATCCACTTGTTGCAGAAGATCAAGTAGCTCTTCAATTATGTGCGTCTTTGGAAATTCGATTTGATGCCAGGTCAGAACTGCCTTGAGATATTTTTCAACGGCCTGTTGAGCATGAAAGCAGGCTGGATAAAGGAAAGGCGTGTCGGTAGACAGCAAGGCCTCGCCGGCATTCAGATCCTGGTCCGCCTTGGCCAGCCATTTCTGCACTAGAATCTTTTTGATTTCTTCAGGCGGCCTCATAAATCACTTTCCCGTACTTATCGGCCAGGTATGCAATGCCGCCGATGACTTCCCGGCTTTCCTCGAACCATTCAGTGCTGATCACTTTTACATCGAAAGGATAGCCGAGGCCCCTGAGACTGTCTCTCAGGCGGAGGCTTTCCTTGTGCTGATCGACCGGGCCGGCCTCGACAATCAGCAGATCAATATCGCTGTCTCCGGTCATAGTACCGGCAGCGGCGGAGCCGAAAAGGATAACCCTGTGCGGAGCGGAAACCGTTAAGATCCGCCGTACTATCTCATTTATCAGGTTATCATCAATGCCCAAATTGATCTCCTTATTATTAAATTTTTAAATTATATCAGAGATCATTATTGTGCAACTCGATTGCATCTCCCGCCACATGCCTCTTGCAATCGAGAAGTTCTTGCGGAAATCTAACTGGTGAGCCAACCCGGGTTGCTGAAGGCAGACAGTCGATAAACAGACAGCCTTTTTCGGTATTGCGCCGCAAATAGAAAAGAAGCTGGTCCAGCAATCAGCGGCTCGCCCTGATCCGCAGGGCAATGTCCTCGTCATATTCCGGCGAGCTCAGCGTGGCGAGACCTTCCTTTTGCTGAAGCTTCCCGCTTTTTACGATCTTGCCGGTCTTTGTGTCCAGCCATTCGTAAGAATAATTTCCCGCAGGCAGATCCATTTGCAGGTCCGCTTGCCTGCCGCCCTTGAGATAGACCGCGTACTGCTTTCCCCGCTCGGCCAGGACCCGGGCTGTGGCCCCTTCCGGCACGCCGCCCCGGATGACATCATAGGCGGCGGCCAGGCGAATGAACTCGAAGCCTTCGATGAAAGCCTTGAGGATGCCGAGTTGCTTGCGCAGCTCCGGGCTGCCGCCGCCGGGCGACTGATAATCCAGAAAAGTGCCGTCCGGGTGTTTCGGAGTAAACGAATAATCCAGGTTGTTGTAGAGGCCCCCGCCGGCGATAATGAAATCCCAGCCCTCGGTGCGGTAAAGACTGTCCGCCTTGCCGCGGAAACCGGTCTCGTTCTCGCCGATGACCTTGTTCAGGCCGTAGTTCATCTCGACCACATCCGGCGGAAAGCAGTAGTGAAAATTAAAGATCGAAATCAGCGGGCAGGGATCGAGGACTTTCTCCCGGCCGTTAGCCACGTTCATCGAGATCAGGTGGCCCAGGGGCAGATCCTTTTCCTCATCCGCGATCACCTCCGCGATCCGGCGCTGGAACTCCTGGGTCACTCCGCCGAAATAGGGCTCGTTGCACAGCTCGTAGTAGAAGTTGTCGAAGCCGCGCAGCTCCCGGACGATCTTGCGGGTCACCGCCTCCTGGACCGCGGTGAGGTCCGCGTGTTTCAGAGCGTAGGGCTCATTCGCGGGGCAGTGCCCGATCCCGTTGATATTGTTGGCCGCGCTCAGCGGGCTGGCCTGCCAGAGGCTGTCGTTATAGTTGGGGCAAAATAAGTTAAGCTCGACTATGACACCCCGTTTCGAGGCCTGGGAAAGGAAATCTTTAAGGCGTGCGAAATAGCTCTCGTCCCAGCGGGTCAGGTCGAACTTGTACCCGCCGTCGAAGTAGCCGGGCGTCTCGCTGCGGGCCCAGGGGCAGAGGTAGCGGCCGGGCAACGGGGCCAGGGTGTTATCCGTGATCCCGAAGGAGCCGGGAATCTCGCGGTAGGTGCCGGCCCAGGTGCGGGTGAGGTTGAGACCGTGTTTTTGAAGCTCATCCAGATAGGGGAGATAGTCGAAATCCAGGTTCAGGACCGCGCCGTAGTGTTCTCCGGAGGTGACCAGCACCGCCGGCTTACCGCGGAAGAGGAAGTAGTGCGGGTTATCCGGGTGCAGGGCCAGGGGCGCGGATGGCGCTTGCGCATAAGCCGGTGCCAGGGATAAAAGAACAGCGGCCGACAGCAGAGCGGCCAGGGGGATGTTTTTCATGGCTCAACCCTCGGACAGGCGTGAAAGGTAGTTATCGGCAATGCACAGCGCAGAAATATTTCCGGATCAAGATGCTCGAGCTCCGTCCCCGAATGGCGTACTTTCCTCCCGGCCACCCGCTCAGGCCGGCGCTCTTACCGGGCGGCCGCCAATTTACGTGCGACCCCGGTCAGCAGCAGCACCGCGCCCAGCACGCAGATCACCGCCGGGCCGCTGGGCAGGTCCAGCTTCCAGGAAAGAAAGAGCGCCAGCGCGCAGCTGGCCGCCCCCACGCTCCAGCCGATCAATATACGCATTCCCAGGCGCTCCGCAAGCAGCGACGAAATGCTGGCCGGCAGCACCAGGATCGCAAACACCAGCAGCACCCCCCCGATCTCCACCGAATGCACCAGCACCCAGCCCAGGGAAAAATAAAACAGGAAATCCCAGAGCCGGATTCTCATCCCCGCGGCCCTGGCGCCGGGCAGGTCGAAAGAGAGCTTGATGAATTTTTTCCGGAAGACCCAATGGAAAGCCCCCACGATGGCATAAACCAGGGTGCTGTGCCTCACCACGGACCAGTCGGTCCAGAGGATCGAGCCGTCGAGAGCCTCGTGCAAGTGCTCGCCGCCTCCAGGCATCCTGACCGCCAACAGGATCGAGCCGGTTGCCGCCACCGCGTACACCACGCCGATCACCGCCTCCTGGGGCACCCTCTGGCCGGAGTTCTTGGCCGCGGTGAACAGCGCCGCAGCGGTGGCGGTCATGCCCAGCGCCAGCCAGTGCGCCCAGGCGCCCTCATGGGCCCGGCCGGCCAGGAGGGCCAGCAGCCCGCCGAGGGCGGCCACCTGGGCCATGGCGATATCGATAAAAATTATCTCCCGTTTCAGCACGTGCAGGCCGAAATAACTGTGGATGCCAAGCAGTACGATACAAGCCAGGAAGGGCATCGCCATGAATGACAGCATTTCAGCCATGGGACACCTGCCTTTCCGCGGAAGCATTTCCGCCGGCCCGCGGGCCGCGCAGCCTCAGGAACGTCCATTTTCCGATTGCCGCCAGGGCCATGACCACACCCAGCAGGCAGACAATCAGCGGACCGTTGGGCAGGTCGTAGTCGAATGAGATGAAGGCGCTCAGGATGATTACCGCCACGCCGGTTATCCAGCCGAAAATAATTCTCGCCCGCCAGGTATTGTAAAACA
>MFIX01000249.1:12548-13620 GCA_001780825.1 Candidatus Glassbacteria bacterium RIFCSPLOWO2_12_FULL_58_11
GGAGAGGGCGAAAAATTTGTCCCGGTAACGGTAGTGCAGGAGTCCCACCGCGCTGTAAACCGCGGCCGAGGAGATGATTTTGCCCCAACTGACCCACAGCAGGCCGCCGGAGAACGACTCCTTGATATAGGCCACCCCTCCGGTGACTCGGTCGGCGATAATCAGGGCGAGGGCCAGGGAAAGGCCGTAAACTATGCCGATTATCGCCTCCTTGGGGATCTGGCGGCCCTTGAGATCAACCAGGGAGAATACGGCGGCCGCGAACAGCACGAAAGCCAGGGAGAACACGTAGGACATGCCGCCGTGAGGCTCGACCCCGGCCAGCATGCCGACCACCGTGCCCAGGGCGGCGATCTGGGCCATCGAGATATCGACGAATATCACCCCGCGGCTCAGCACGTGCAGGCCGAAATAACCGTGGATTCCGACCAGGATAATACTGGCTACCAGCGGCGGAAGAAGAAACTCAAAGATTTCCAGCATCGCGAAAGCCTTTCCTGATTATGATAGAGGTGCAAAGAGTCCAGTTTCAGATAGCAAAGTAAAAAGCTCCGGATACGAGGCGGGCAAAGATCGAGGAATGAGGCGTACTTGATGGTACGCCGCAGTGACGAGAGCGGCCGCCCGACGAAGTAGATGGACTTTTGACGAAGCTATTATTATTTGACAGCGGATACCAGGCTGTCAATCCAGTAATCCATCAGCGCGAAATTATCCATCAGCTCCGGGCTGCCGCAGCAGTGAAGAGGCAGCCAGACCGCCTTGATCCCCGCCCTTTCCTCGATCATCTGGGGGTTGTTCCTCTCGAAATGCGTCTCCACCATCATGATTTTGATCTTCTGTTTTTCGATCAGCTCGATTACCTCGCGGACATGCTTGGCCGAGGGCGGGATACCGGGCTTGGGCTCAACGTAATCGACAATTTCCAGGCCGAAACATTGGCAGAAATAGGCCCAGCTTTTGTGATAGGCAATCACTTTCAGACCGCGCAGCGGCAGGACTTTATTGAGCCAGCCGCCCAGTTTCAGTTTGAGCGGCGCGCCCTGGTAGTCCTTTTCCAGGAACTGGAACA
>MFIX01000249.1:13645-16747 GCA_001780825.1 Candidatus Glassbacteria bacterium RIFCSPLOWO2_12_FULL_58_11
CAGCAGCTTTCCGCCGAGCAGACCCGCCAGCTCATCGCCGAACATAGCGCGGTCCACCCGGTCCACATACCTGGCGTAGTTGTCCCGGTAGTATTTCTCGCCGGACGGGTCGACCCGGATCAGCCCGATCATGATATTCTCGGCGATCATTTTCCAGTTCAGCGCGCAGGTGTGGATGTGCGGGTTGCCGTAGATGTGGATGTCGCCCTCGGTACGGCTGAGCGCGGTAGCGGGCTTATCCAGCAGCTCCAGGCCGGTAGCTACCGAGACAAAACCCGGCGTGCCATCCATGATCCGGCTGTTGTGGGCCTTGTCCAGCAGGGTAGTGGCCCAGAGCTCGAGGTCCAGCCCCGTGGTGATCCAGAGGTCGGCTTCGCTGAGTTTTTTAGCCAGGCTAGGCTTGGGCTGGACAAAGTGCGGGTTCATGTCGCCGTAGGAGATATAATCGGCCACTATCCGGTCGCCGCCGATTTCTTTGGCGATAGCGGCATAATCCGCGAATGAGGCGACCACATTGAGCTTGCCGCCGGTCATGGCGAAACCCGGGCCGGGCAGGCAGAGCGCAGCCGACAGTAGAAACGGAAAAGAGAATTTAAACCTGGACATTATTTCTCCCTCAATAGGCTTCGTGCTTGTCCGGTCCCATGGCCCAGACCAGGTGAAAGATAAATGAACTGTAGGAATCGGCGTAGCTTCTCGTGGTATAGCGGTACTGGAAGCGGAAAAAGACCCACTCGCTCTGCCAGTAATCGAGGTTCACCGAGTAAGCCCGCTCGTTTTTATTCACCTCGAGGGGCAGCTCCGAGTAATCGAATCTCCCGCCCAGGACAGTCCGGACACCGGTCCTGGCCTGGAGCGCGGAGAACATTCCGAAGGCGCTCCGGATTTCCGGCCCGTTCTCCAGCCGGCTCCAGAACAGCTCGTTGCGCCACTCGACGCCGCGGCGGGTATTGCGCTCCAGGGGGGCCCACTTGACTGTCAGGTCCAGCCCGCCCAGCCAGCTCCGGTAGTGGCCGCGGGGCTCGTTCCTGCCGCCGGCTCCGGAGATTCCCAGTTCGAGATAGGTGTCGGGGGTCAGGTCGTAATAATTTTTCAGGTGCGCCAGGTACACCAGGTTATCCAGGCCGCCATCCACGAACAGCGGGCTCTCGCCGCCCGGGCTGAATGCCTCGAGGGTCAGCTCGTTGACCTTGGCGGACAGGCTCGGCAAGAGGAAATCTGCCGATACTCCGGCGCCCGCGAAATTCTCCTCGCCTAGCAGGTTGAACAGGGCCAGGGGCCGGTCCGCCTGGGGCAGAGCGTGCGGGTGCCAGCGGTTGAGCTGGCCGAACTGGGCGTAAAACCGGCCCAGCTTGAGATTAAGCCCGCCCGGCAGGTTCAGCCACTGGAGGTATCCCTCCTCCACTTCCACGCCTTCAGCGCCTATTCCGATAAAAAACTTGCCCCGGGTAAAAGGGTCCAGCGCCGACTCGAGACCCAGCTCCACCTCGCGCATGGAAAAACGCTCCTCTCCGGCGGTCCAGTCTCCCGCCCCTTCTTCTTCTATCCCGCCGGCCGCTTCCGGAAGGTCGTTGCCCAAAAAGACAAATTCCCCGGTCACCGTGATATTGGGGTTCAGGTCTTTCAGGGAGCGGTCGCCGCTCTTGAACTCGCGGGAAGAGGGAGGGGCTTCCAGGGGTTTCCCGGGGGTCAATTGGCGCGCTTCCTGCAGCAGCTTCTCCAGCTCGCCGACTGAATCCTTCTTTGCCTGGGCTGGAGGCTGATTTTCCAGCTTATCGAGCCGGGCCCTGAGGCTGTCGAGCTGCGCCTGGAGCTCAGCCACCCGGCTGGAGTCGGCCGCGGCGGTACTTTCTCCGGCCGCGCCGCTCGAGCCGCATAAGAACAGAATGCCGCAGATAACCGGAACCGGCATAAAGTTATCGAATAAAAATTTCAAAGGGACTCTCCTGGTCAGTTCTTTATTTGATTCCCTATCGATGCCAAGCTTAATATCCAGCGCCATGGCCCTTCCAGTGGCATTCAATCTTTAAAAGTCGAGCGCGGGACATTGACAGACAGGGAAACTATATTCCTGGAAAAGAGATGATACGCCGTCACCCCGGATAAGGTTGCCTGTCGATTTGTCAGTCAGTGCAAGAGCTTAAAACGGCATGACTTAAGCGGTATGAAGGGGATAGCAGGGAGGCGCTCTTAAATCATATGTCTTCAGTGGTGTCTTTTTCGGGGCGAGGCCGGCGGGCTGAACTATTGCTTTCCCCCGCAGGTCATCGAAATCGCAGGCCGCACGGGAAAGCTGAAAGAATTGCCAGTTGCTGAACGTGCAGAGCAGACAGCCCGACGGAGGCTTGATCCTCAGCCGGTGACTTTCGAAAAGCGGGTGCTCAACTACGGAGTTATGGCAATGGACGCCTTCGATAACGACACGGGGCCCCCAGCCACCTGAGTGAAGATAATCCAGGGGATCGTGCCCATGATTGAACTGCAGCCACCCCATGTACAGGGAGAAGTACAGGGCCGCCAGGACGTTGGGGAGGGCGGCATATTTTTTCAGAGGCAGCATAATGAGTATAAATATTTCATGAAGACTAAAATGTCAAGTTTGAGCCGGAAAATTCTTTTTCCCTGCGAGGCAGGCTTCTTGCGGCTTTGAGAAAAGGTGGTTAAGATAAAGGGGCTGTAAAAAGTCTTTTGGCAAGCCATGAATCGATTGGCGATTAATCATGGAGGATTGCAAAAATGAGTTCCGCTGAATCGGAAAGCGGTAGAGTACATTTTTACGATTCGCTCAGAGGGAGACTGATCGGCTGGCTGAGCAGGAAGTTAGGCGGGCGGCTGAGCCGGCTGATGGAATTTGCTTTCCTGATCCCCGATATCACTTTTCTGCTGGGAAGGCTGCTGCTGGACAGCCGGGCGCCGCGGCGCCTGCGAATCAAGCTGGGGATGATCCTGGCTTATGTCGCCAGCCCCCTCGACCTTATCCCGGAGGCGGTCATCGGGCCGGCCGGGCTGCTGGAAGATGTGCTGCTGCTGGCTTTTGCGCTGGACCGGGTTTTCGCCGAGGTGGATGAGGCGGTCCTCGAGGAGCACTGGTCGGGCCGGCCC
>MFIX01000250.1:0-10106 GCA_001780825.1 Candidatus Glassbacteria bacterium RIFCSPLOWO2_12_FULL_58_11
CCCCTTCGGGGCATACTAAAGTCTTCGCCTTAAGGCGAGGGATTTTCTCCCATTCCCCGAATGGGACATTAAAAATAAATCGGGCAGTTTGCCGCTGCCTTTGTGTTGAGAAAAAAATCTCCTCCCCTGCCTGCCAGACGTTATCCGGCCGCCGCCGTATTGTTTGGCCGGGGGAGGAAATATCAGGACCCGGTCACAGGCGCAGCTTTCCTGAGCCCCATCCCGCCGAGCGTTATATGGTCGCCGCCGTATGACATCCGCGCGAGGGAGAGGAAAGCTGCGCCGCGGCCGGGGAATCGGACCGCTTTGTCCCTGAGTCTGAGTAAGCGGCTGGTCCGCTTCCCGCGGCCCCGGGTGTGGAAAGACGGCCAGGGAAAGGTCCGGAACACAAAAATCTTTAGAGGCTAAGATCGCTTTAGCGGTAGGGAAACCATAAATCGCAATAAGCAAGGAGGAATGGATGCCTGGTTTATCGATCAATACAAATATTACGGCACTCTTGGCCCGCCGTCAGATGGGGATCGCCGGCACGCGGATGACCAAAGCCCTGGAAAGACTCTCCAGCGGGCTGCGGATTAACCGGGCCGAGGATGATGCGGCCGGTCTGACCATCGCGGAAAACCTCCGCTCGCAGGTGGTAGGCCTGGACCGGGCGATTTCCAACGCCCAGGACGGCGTCTCGCTGATCCAGACCGCGGAAGGCGCTCTGTCGGAGGACACAAGTATACTCCAGAGAATCCGCGAGCTGGCTGTGCAGGCGGCCAATGGCACCCTGACCAGCATCGACCGCCTGGCGATCCAGAATGAAGTGAGCCAGCTGGTCGATGAAATCGACCGGATTGCCGAAACCACCGAGTTCAACTCGATCAAGCTGCTCAACGGGAATGTCGGGGCGCTGGTGAGCACCAGTAACCCGGACGCGGTCAACGGGATTGTGGTAGGCAACGTCGGCAGCGGAGGCTCGTTCTCGATCACGGTCAGCGCCCAGGACCTGGGCAAGCTGCAGGTGCAGGCTTCGGAGGTCTTTGTCACTATCGACTCGGAAGGCAATGTGTCTGACGCCTCGGCCGCGACCCAGCTTCAGTCGATCAGCCGGTTCCAGGATTTCGGCGTATTCGGCTCCGGCGTGGACAGCGTGACGGTCAAGCTCGGCTCCGATATCTCTACCACCGTGGTGGATGTGACCATTTTCCGTACCGACACGCTCCAGGAGGTTTCGCAGAGGATTTCACTGGCGATCAACGATACGACAACCTCCAAGGACCTCGGTCTGGGAGGCGTCACCGCGGCCGGTGATACGCTTGTCGGTGTGGCCACTAACGTGGGGACCGAAAACGCCACTGAACTTTTCATTGTCACTCCTGAGCCGGGCCGCCAGATCACATTCGGCGGCGATGCCTCAGCGCTGTCCGCCTTCGGTTTCTCCGAAATCCAGGAGGCCAAAAGCCCGATCTTCTCGCTCACCGTGACCGATATCGGCGCCAACGGCGGGCCGACTACGCAGAAGAGCCTCAAGGTCAGCGGAAACCGGGCCACCGGCTTGATCAACGGCGTTGACCTGGCATTCCGCACCAACCTGGATATCTCGATCGGCGGTTCGACCGTCATCGCCGGCTTCAGTGTAGTCAAGCCGCTCTCAGTCTCCGGCAGCAGCGCTTTCGTGCTCCAGATTGCCCCGCGCCCGCTGACCTTCCATATCGGCTCGGGGGCCAGCCAGACCTTGTCCACTCAGATCAACACGATGAGCTCCAAGGCGCTCCAGGTGGATAAAATCAACTTGACCGACCAGAATCTGGCCAACCGGGCCATCCGGGTGGTGGACAACGCGCTCAACACGGTTTCAGCCCAGAGAAGCACGCTCGGCGCGGTGGCCAATCGCCTCGAAAGCACGACCTCCAATCTCGGGGTAGCCAGCCAGAATCTGCAGGCCAGTGAATCCCAGATTCGAGACCTGGACTATTCGCAGGAAATTATCGAATTTGTCACGGCCCAGATACTCAATACCTCGGCGACCAGTTTCCTGCGCCAGGCCAACGATCTGTCAAATAATGTGCTGATATTGCTTAAATAACTTTTGGCCCGCAGCCGGATCTGCGGGACATTGAGCACCATAATTCCAGCCGGAGGGGCGGACGAAACTTCCGAATTCCGGACCACCGGAGGCTCAGGAGGCAGCCATGGCAGATCAAGTCGGCGACCTTGAGGGGGTAGCCCAGCAGGGCGCGGTCATTACCCAGCCCAGGAGATCGACAGTCTCCACTACAAATGTCAGCGAAAGCAATCCACTGGAGGCGGCCGATCAGGCATCGGCCGGAGAAAAAGCTCCGGTCCGGAAAGCGGCTCAGTCGGGCCAGATACTGATTCCCGCGATGCCCGGTGGCCAGTCCAGACAACTTGTGGAGACCCTTAACCAGATTCTGGGCCTGTTCGAAGTCGAGGCCCGCTATTTTATCGACCCGAAAACAAGCCGGCAGGTAGTTCAACTGAAAGACAAGACTACCGACAGTCTGATCCGTCAGGTACCCAGTGAGGATTTCCTGTCGCGAGTGAGCAAGACCCGGAATTTTATCGGCCTGATTTTCGATAAGAAGGTGTGACGGAGCGGATAACAAATCCTGTAAATAACCAGGCCCCTGTCTTTAATCCGGACAGGGGCCTGGTTATTTTTTTGACAACTTACGGGACGGGAAGAGTTACTTCTTACGTCCCTTTTTAGTCTTTTTTGCCTCGGCGGCCGCGCCGGCCTGCGGAATCCGGGCCTGGCCGGCTCCGGCCACGGCAAGCGCCGGAGCGTGATAGCGCCGGTTTATATAAAGCTGCTGGGCGAGCTGGAAGATATTGACGAAGGTGTAGTAAAAGACGAGTCCCGAGGAAAAATTTAAAAAGATAAATACCATGAATACCGGCATTATATACAGCATCGGCACCATCTTCGGATCGGTCGGGGTAGGAGTGAGTTTTTGCATGACGAACTGAGTCAGGCCCATGGCCACCGGCAGGATATAATAGGGATCGGGCTGGCTGAGGTCGTGTATCCAGCCGAAAGCCTCGGCGCCGCGGAATTCGATGGTCAGCCGAAAAACATAGAACAGGGCGATCAGCACCGGCATCTGAACCAGTATCGGCAGGCAGCCTCCCAGCGGATTGACCTTGTATTCCTTGTACATCCGCAGAGTTTCCTCCTGCATTTTCTTTGGATCATCCTTGTATTTTACTTTCAGCTCGTTCATCAGCGGCTGAATCTGCTGCATTTTGATCTGGCTCTTGGTGCTCTTGATCGTTAGCGGCCATGACACAACTTTGTACAGCAGCGCGAAAAGTACCAGTATCAGCGCGTAATTGCTGACCCACTGGTGCATCCAGAGCAGAACCTTCAGTAAAATCTTGCAGAAAGGCTGAATGATCGCCCAGCCGTACTGGAACAGCTTGGTCAGCCCGAAATTAAGCCGGGTCAGCTGTTCGTAAGACTGCGGCCCGAGATAAAAAGAAAAATCGATCGGCTCGGGTCGGGTCGGGATGGGAAACATCCCCCGGTAAGCCAGGTCCAGGCTTTCCGGGTTGCCGGAGCCGTGCATGGCGGACATGGGCTTGTCGGGAACGAAAAAGGAGGCCAGAAAATATTTGCTTTTCAACCCACCCCAAAGGATACTTTGGGTCCCGCTCGGAGCCCAATCACTCTTTCCCAGGTCTTTGAGACTTTTCCTGACCACTTCGCCGTTGTCGTAATACACCACTCCATAGTCGCTATGATCGTCTTTCGGGTCCTTTTCATTGGAGACCAGCGTCGGCCCGAGGGCGACTTCCAGGGTATTCTCCGCCGATCCGTAAAGTACATCCGGCAGGTAAAGCCTGGCCCCCACCAGGTAGGAATCATTATGGAAGGTATAGACAATCCTGATTTCATTGCCGCCGCTGAGCGTGCTGATAAACTCCACCGAGCCTTCGGGCTTCGACTTGCTCAGGTTCAGCCGGGTGGTACGAGTTTCGAAGTGACGACTGCCCAGCTCGATCGGCCGCTCGAGGCTTTTCAAATACAGCCGGCTGTAAAGAAATAAGCTCCCTTCGGGTGGAATCAACTGGACCGGCCCCTCGGAGCGGTTGCCCCTGTTTTTTCCAGTCTCGAAAGCGGGGAATTTTTTCAGACTGGCGCGGGACAGAATCCCCCCGCGGGTGATGAAGGAATATTCATACAGCTCGGAGGAAACGACAACCGTATCCACTGGAAAATCGAGAGTGTCAGGCTTGACCAGTGGTTCCTCGCCGGCCTGGGCGGCCGGGGCCGGCTCACCCGGAGCGGCTTCCTGCCGCTGCTGCGCGCGGCTCGTCTCCACGGTATCCCGGCCGGATTCCGCCAGGGGTATGGGTTTCGGCTTCGGCGCGAAAATCAGGATGTAAGTCATCCAGATCGCGAATATGAGGAACATGGCCAGGGCGACGTTCTTTTCCATTAACTCCTCTTTAATCTCCCGCGGTTCATTTGCCGCTCGTCTCTATCGGCATTTTCAGGGCAGATCGACTCCGCCCGGATGAAAGGGGTGGCACTTGGACAGACGGACCAGCGCGCGCCAGCTACCCCGCAATGGACCGTTTTTAATCAGACTCTGGCGGGCGTATTCAGAGCACGAAGGGTAAAACCGGCAGGACTGCAGAAACAGCGGGCTTACGATAAACTGGTACAGCCGGATCAGAGCCAGAAGAAAGTGTTGCATGGCTGAGCGGCATAACTTGGCGATCATGAATTTTTTTCTTCCGGTCGGGATATCGGATCAGGGATATTTTCGGTGGCGGTTCGGATCGGCCAGATCGGCGTTTATCCTTTCCACCAGCGCGGTAAACCGCCTGCGCAGCTCCGGGAATGAATCCTCGTACCCGTCTTTTGAAATCCGGACAACTGTCAGATATCCGGGGCAGGCAATCGGATAGAGACGGGTCAGTTCCTGTAATCTTCTTTTCAAAAGGTTCCTGACAACTATCGTCCGGCCATATTTGGGCACGGCAAAACCGGTCATGACCGGACCGGGCTCCCCGGCGCGCAGCAGGTGCATCTTCAACGGTCCATCCGCATACAGGCGCCCGTTGTCGATAACCTTTTTGATATCCTTGCTGCTTCGGATGGAATATTTCCGCGCGAAGCCCACTTTTCCCATTACTCCAGGCGCCGGGCGCCAGCCTGCCACCCGAAAAAAATCCTCCCCGGCCGGGGAATGTGGACCGCTCCGGCAAAGCAGCGGAACCGGCCGCAGAAATCAGAGCGCCAGGCGCTTGCGGCCGTGGGCGCGACGGCTGTTGAGCACTTTCCGGCCGCCCTTGGTGGCCATCCTGGCGCGGAAGCCGTGCTTGTTGATCTTCTTCCGGTTGCTGGGCTGAAACGTCCTTTTCATCGATCTATTCTCCGCTTGAGTATAAATATTCGATTTTACGAGATTTGTAATATAAATGCCGGTCTTAAGTTATGTCAAGATTTACGCGGCGGCCTGGCCGGCGGGAGTTAACCTTTGCCAAAATCCTCTCCTTTAAGTATATTCAAAACCCACGGCAATAGTGCGGCCGGCCGCAGGCATACGAGTTCTAGAGGCGTGTCGCATTATCATCGATAATAACTGATTGAGAAAAATGACACGAAACGTAACATTATAAAATTTAAGCATTTGTAGGGGCGGGTTTGAAACCCGCCCCTACGCTGTTTGGAAATAAGCAGCCCCAGGAAATATTCCGAACGCTTTTATACGTCAATAAATAATTCAGATCGCAAGAGCCGGAATCAGAAAAAATGGAAAAAATTATCCGACAGGCGGTGGACCGGGCGCTGGCCGAGCTGCACATCGAGGATGCGCCGGAATATGTGATCGAAAAACCTCGGGACCCCGCGCATGGAGACCTGGCGACCAACGTGGCTTTCCTCCTGGCGCGGACGCTGAAAAAGAAGCCCGCCCTGATCGCCGGGGAGATCGCCGGGGCGCTGAAATTAGAATCCGCGCCGGTCGAGCGGGTCGAGGTGGCGCCGAACGGCTTTATCAATTTCCGCATCTCCCCGCGCTGGAATATCGAGCTTCTGGCCCGGGTTCAAAAGGAGGGCGAGCGCTACGGCCTGAGCGACTGCCTTGCCGGAAAGAAAATCGTGGTCGAGTTTGTCAGCTCCAACCCGACCGGTCCGCTGACAGTCGGCCACGGCCGTCAGGCCGTTCTCGGCGACTGTATCAGTTCACTGCTCGAGGCCCTGGGCGCAAAGGTCTGCCGCGAGTACTATTACAACGACGCCGGCAACCAGATGAACATGCTCGGCCGCTCCCTTAGAGCCCGCTACGCCAGGCTCTTCGACCCCGCTTTCTCCTTCCCGGAAAACGGCTACCAGGGGGAATACCTGATCGAGATCGCACAGGCTTTCGCCGCGGAGCATGGCGAGCGTTTCCGCCCGGGCTCCGCCGCTGAGGAGCCTGGCCCGGAAACCATGAAAATCTTCCGCGAGTACGCCGCCGAGAAAATCCGCCGGATGATCGACGCCGACCTCAAGCTGTTTAAAATCAATTTCGATGTCTGGTCCATGGAAAGCCGCCTCTACTCCGAGGGCAAGGTCGAAGAGCTGCTGGCCCTGCTCGAAAAGAGGGGGATCAGCTACAGGAAAGACGGCGCGGTCTGGCTTGCGGCCAGCCGCTTCGGGGACAGCGAGGACCGGGTGATCGTAAAAAGCTCCGGGGAGCCGACCTATTTCCTGCCCGACCTGGCGTACCACCTGGTCAAGTTCGAGCGCTCTTTCGATGTGGCGATCAACATCCACGGCGCCGACCATCACGGCTATGCGCCACGCATGCAGGCCGGGATGCGGGCCCTGGGCTACCCCGAGGGCTGGCTGCGCTATGTCATCCATCAGATGGTCAGCTTTATCGAGAACGGCGAACAGGTGCGCATGTCCACACGCGCGGGCCGTTTTGTCACCCTGGCCGATCTCTGTCGCGAGGTAGGAGTAGATGTGGCCCGCTATTTCTTTGTCATGCGCAAAGCCGACAGCCACCTGGTTTTCGACCTGGACCTGGCCCGCAAGCAGTCCAATGAAAACCCGGTTTACTATTGCCAGTATGTCCATGCCCGGATCTGCAGCCTGACTCCCACCGCGGTGGAGGCCGGGTTCTGGGACGGCGAGCGCGGGCGCTGGAAAGAGTATACGCCAGGGGCGCTCACGCAGCCCGAGGAGACCGAGCTGATCGCGCATCTGGTGGAATTTCCGTCCCTGGTCAGGACCGCCGGGGAGGCTCTCGAGCCGCACCATATCCCCTATTATCTGGAAGAGCTGGCGAAAAAATTCCATAGCTGGTACCAGCATCACCGGATCGTAGTGGCCGGTGAGAAAGAGCTTTCGCTGGACCGTCTGTATCTGGCGGACTGCGTACGGCGGGTGATGGCGAACGGCCTGCGGCTATTGGGGATCACCGCACCGGAAAAAATGTAAGAGGAGAAACGCGATGGCTAATAAGGCCCCGGAACCGATTGTCCTGGTGGGCACGATCGGTATCGATACGGTAATCACTCCGTTCGGTAAGGCGGAAAACGTGCTGGGCGGCAGCGGGACTTATTTTGCCGTGGCCGCTTCGATCCTGGCTCCGGTCAATTTCGTCTCGGTGGTCGGCGAGGATTTCGACCAGTGGCCGGAGCTCGAGCGCGAGAACATCGACCTGGAAGGTGTGGCCCGCCTTAAAGGCAAAACCTTCCGCTGGGGCGGCCAATACCGCGAAAATATCAATCTCCGGGACACGCTGTTCACCGAGCTGGGGGTCAATGAGAAGTTCGCCCCCGTTGTGCCGGAAAGCTACCGCGGCTGCCGCACGGTCTGCCTGGCAAACGTGGATCCACCGGCACAGCTTAATGTGCTCGACAGCATGCCAAATGCCGATTTCGTGGTCTCCGATACGATGAATTTCTGGATCAAGCAGGACCCAGACACCCTGCAGGAGGTGATCCGGCGCAGCGATGTGCTGATCCTCAACGATGACGAAGCCCGTCAGCTTACCGGTAAGCTAAACCTGCTCGAGGCGCTTGAATCTGTCCACCGGCTCGGACCCTCCACAGTGGTGCTTAAAAAGGGCGAGCACGGGGCGATCCTGGCCCTTGGCGAGGATTTTTTCGCCATTCCGGGTTATCCGCTGCGCCGGGTGGTGGACCCGACCGGGGCCGGCGACACATTTGCCGCGGGCTTTGTCGGCTACCTTCAGCGCGCCGGCTTCCGCGACCCGGAATCCATGCGCAGCGCGGCGGTGTACGGCTCGGCGATGGCCTCTTTCTGCTGCGAGGATTTCAGCATCCGCCGTATCCGCACTCTAACATTAAAAGAACTGCAAGAGCGGGTCGAGGCTTTCCGCGAGCTGGTCCGTTTCGCCTGACACGTTAATTAGCGTGATGTACATACTCTTTCTTAGGGTAGTAATTTTTTAGCGGAATTGAGATTCCTCCTGTTGGAGCGTGTAGGAGCCAAGTAATTTCCATGTTAGTTATGTTAAATGTAGAAAGGTCGGCAGGCCTTTGCGCGAGACTTCGCGCGCAGGCGACCTTGGCGAAGCGGAGTAAAAGACTCAAAAGCCGCCAATAACCTTTGGTTCTTTCAGTTATGAAAGAACTGGTTTTGCTTCTTTTGCCACCAAAAGAAGTTTAAAAATTATCTTTTCAGTAAAATTCAAACAAATTTAAGTCCGGAATAGTATGAGCGAAAAGCGCAGAAAAGACGCTTACAAAGAAGCCGGCGTGGATATCGACGCCGCCGGCCGGGCGGTGGGAGCTTTCAAGGACAAGGTCGCCCGCACCTTTACCCCGGGTGTACTGAGCCAGGTGGGTAATTTCGGCGGGATGTATTCCCTCTCCGGCCGCAAATTCAAGGAGCCGGTGCTGGTCAGCAGCACCGATGGTGTCGGCACCAAGCTGCTGGTGGCCCGTCTGGCCCGCCGTCACAACACGGTCGGTGAATGCCTGGTCAACCACTGTGTCAATGATATCATGGTCCAGGGGGCGGAGCCGCTGTTTTTCATGGATTATATCGCGGTCGGCAAGCTGGTGCCTGAGCATATCGCCGAGGTGATGGAGGGCTTTATCGCCGGCTGCCTGAACAACGGGATCGCACTGCTGGGCGGCGAGACCGCGGAGATGCCCGACCTCTACGGCGCTGAGGACTACGATCTGGCCGGGTTCATTGTCGGAGTGGCCGAGCGGGATGAGCTGTTGACCGGCGAGAGGGTGAAAGAGGGCCATTTGCTGATCGGGCTGCCCTCCACGGGGCTGCACACTAATGGCTACTCCCTGGCGCGCAAGGTGATTTTCGGCGACAAAAAACATAAAGTGAATGATATCCTACCCGGCGGCGCGAAAGGAGAAACTTTCGGCGAGGCCCTGCTGGCGGTGCACAAAAGCTACAAGAAACCTCTGGAAGCCCTGTTCAGGCGCAAGCTGGCCGATGCCGCGGCGCATATCACCGGCGGCGGCCTTACCGACAACCTGCCGCGGGTCTTCCCGGACAGTCTGGATGCGGAGATAGACCGCGCGAGCTGGAGCGTGCCGCCGATATTCAGGTATCTTGTCGAGGCCGGCGAGCTCGACGAGTCAGAGGCCTGCCGGGTATTCAACATGGGTATCGGGATGGTGGTAATCATTCCGGAGAATAAAAAAGAGGAAGCTCTGGCCTTGCTCGGCTCCCTGGGGGAGGGAGCAATTGTAATCGGCCGGATGGTACGAGGAGCGGGCCGGGTAATTTATCGCTGATTTTTCAGCGCTAAGGAGCGAACTTATGAAAAGAATCTTGATTATACTTGTTCTGCCGCTGAGTTTATTTTTGAGCCGCGAGGCTTTTCCGCAGACCCTGCCGGAATCGGTGGGGTCCTGGTTCGGGGCGCTGTCCGGCGGAGGCAGCCTGACCGGCTCGAGCGCCAATACGCTCGGCGGGCTGGGCCATTTTTCAGTGTGTCTCTCCGCCGGGCTTGTCCGTCCCTCGCTGATCGGCGCCGACTACACCGCCGGCGCGGTAAGTGGTATCTTGAGCCTGGGCATCCTCGAGGGCACGGACTTCGGACCGGCGGTACACGGCGTAGGCTCGCTGGATGTATATGTCCGCGCCGGATCGATGTATCTCA
>MFIX01000250.1:10166-17779 GCA_001780825.1 Candidatus Glassbacteria bacterium RIFCSPLOWO2_12_FULL_58_11
GCAACTCGATCCTGGCCCCGGCGGTTTCAGTCAGCCTGGGCTATCAGAAAACCGGAGACCTCACCATGCGGCTGGGACCGGCATCCCAGGCCCTGCTTAACCCGGAGGCCGAAATCTCCACCACCGCTTTCCGGATCGAGGCAAGCAAAAACCTGTTTGTCATTACCCCCTACGCCGGGGTGGGAGTAAACCGGAACAAGGCCAAAATCTCCGTGGCTGGAGTGAAAATCGAGGGCAGCGAGAATGATGCGGTTTATTACGGGGGAGTGGAATGGAATATCCTGCTGCTCAGGTTGGGACTGGAGGTAGGACATACCGGGGAGGACACGTTCGCTACGCTGGGGGCGAGGATAACGCTGTAAGTCGGGTCCGGGTGAAAAATATTAATTTGTGAACGGGAACGAAATTTCCATTTTACTGTAGGGGCAGGCCCGTGTGCCTGCCCTTTTCTTTTGGGCGGCCACGGGGGGCCGCACCTACAATAGATCCCGAGACCCCTCATGTTTTAATCAGGACTCACTACTGCGCATTTCAGCGCACCAGGCTGTCGAACAGCTCGAGAGCCTTCTTTCGCAGTCCTTCCGCATCCTCGCTGTTATCGATAATATAATCCGCGCGTTTTTTCAATTCATCCGGCGGCAGTTGTACCTCCATGATCTTCTCGATTGTCCTGCGGTCCATTTTTCCCTTGTCCAGCATCCGGGATATTTTAAGTTCGCGCGGAGCATCGACTACTACCATAACATCGACATAGCGCTCGAAGCCGAACTCGAAGATCAGGGCGGCATCCACGACTACGGCTTTCACTCCCTCCCGGCCGGCCTCTTTAAGCTGACGGTTGATGTTGCGAATAATCTCGGGGTGCACGACCGCGTTGAGCGCCCGGGTATTCTCCTCGCTTGAAAACGCTATCTCTGCGGTCCGCTTTCGGTTTAGCGAGCCATCCTCATGCAGGATTTCCTTGCCGAACAGCCGGGTCAGCTCGGCCAGCGCCTCGCTCCCCGGCTTGACCGCCGAGCGGCCCAGCTCATCCGCATCGATGACTACAGCTCCGCGCTGCTCTCTCCAGATTTTCGCCACCGTGCTCTTGCCCGATCCCGCGTTCCCTGTCAGACCGATTGAGATCATCCCGCCTCCGGAAATTTTCAACTTTTGCTGTTTACTTGCACTCCAGCCAGTTTTTCCCGACCCCCCAGTCAACCTTGACCGGAACTTTCAGCTCCACCGCATGCTCCATAACCTCGCAAACCAGAGCGCCGACAGCCTCGGCCTGAGACTCCGGCACCTCGAACACCAGCTCGTCGTGCACCTGGATATTCATCCGCGCCTCGGGGAACTCTTGCCGCAGCCTGCGGTCCACCTGGATCATCGCCACCTTGATCAGGTCGGCGGCCGAGCCCTGGATCGGCGTGTTGAGCGCGATCCGCTCCGAGTTCTGGCGCGCCATGTGGTTTGAGCTGTTGATCTCCGGCAGTTGCCTTCTGCGGCCCAGGATCGTGCTCACCCAGCCTTTTTCGCGGGCCGAGGCCACCGTGAGATCGATGAACTCCCGGATTCTCGGGAAACGGTCGAAATAGTCATCGATGAACTGTTTTGCGTCTTTGTAGGGAATTTTAAGCTCGCTCGACAGCCGGTGCGCTCCCATGCCGTAGAGCACTCCGAAATTGATGGTCTTGGCCCGGCTGCGCTGCTCGGTGGTAACCTCCCCGGGTTTCAATCCGAAAAGGCGCGCCGAGGTCTCGGTGTGGATATCGACTCCGCTGGTGAAAGCCTCGATCATCGACTGGTCCTGGCTCAGGTGGGCCAGCACCCGGAGCTCGATCTGGCTATAGTCCGCGCAAAGCAGCACCCTGCCCGGCCCGCCGGGGATGAACCCCTTGCGGATGCGGCGGCCCTCCTCGGTCCGGATCGGGATGTTTTGCAGGTTCGGATTGTTGCTCGAGAGCCGGCCGGTGGCCGCCACCACCTGGTTGAACTGCGTGTGTATCCTGTGGGTGACCGGGTTTACCTGCTCCGGCAGGGAATCCACGTAGGTGGATTTGAGCTTGGTCAGCTCCCGGTACTCCAGGACCACCGCCGGCAGCTCGTGGCTGGAGCCCAGCTCGGCAAGCACCGAGCTGTCCGTGGAAAAACCGGTTTTGGTTTTTTTGCCGTGTTTGAGGCCGAGCTCCTCGAACAGCACCTGGGCCATTTGCTGGGTTGAATTAATATTGAACTCGTGGCCGGCAAGCTCGTAACAGCGGGCCTCGAGCCCGGCCAGGCGGCTCTCCATGTCCCGGCTCAGCTCTTTCATATAGGGGACATCGATTGCCACCCCGTTAATTTCCATGCGTGCCAGGACCGGGATCAGGGGCAGCTCCACCGTGCGGTAGAGCCGGTCCAGCTCCGGCTCGCTTTTCAGGTGCCCGCCCAGCACCTCATCGAGAATCAGGGTAATGTCCGCATCCTCGGCGGAGTAGCGGCAGGCCTCCGCCAGCGGCACCTTGTCGAAGGTCACCTGGTCTTTGCCCTTACCGGTCACCTCCTCGTAGCTGACCATCCGGTAGCCGAGGAACGCCTCGGAGAGGTGGTCCAGCTTGTGGCTGCGGCCCCCCGGATCGAGAAGGTAAGAGACGATCATCGGGTCGCCCACAATACCCTCGACCGGCATCCCGTGCTGCGCCAGGACAATCATGTCGTACTTGATGTTCTGTCCCACGCAGCCGATATTTTTATCGGCCAGCAGGGGGCCGAGGATTTCCCGCACCTTGTCCAGCTCCAGGTTGCCGCCCTGCTCGTGGGCCACCGGCACGTACCAGCCCTCATCCTTGCGCAGGCTCAGGGAAATTCCGACCAGCCGGGCCGAGACCGGATCGAGGCTCGTGGTTTCGACATCCACGGCGAATCTTCCGGCCCGGCGGATCTCCTCCGCCAGCTCTTTCAGGGTCTCGAGCGAGTCGACCAGGCGGTATTTCTTCTCGGACTGTTTCCATATTTGTTCTTCCCTTTTGCGCAGTCCGTAGCGCTCCCGCAGGGATCTGAATTCGAGAATTTCGAACAACTCGTCCAGCTTATCCAGGTCCGGCTCCTCCAGGCGGAGTTTCTCCCAATCCAGCTCGACCGGGACATCGGTGCGGATAGTCACCAGCCTCCGGGAGAGGAAAGCCTCCTCGCGGCCCGCGGCCAGCTTCTCGCGCAGGCTGTCCGGCTTGATCCGCTCCAGGTTCGCATAGATATCGTCCAGCGAGTCGAACTCGGCGAGCAACTTCTGCGCCGAAACCTTGCCCACGCCCCGCACTCCGGGCACATTGTCCGCCGAATCGCCGGTAAGGGCCAGGAAGTCGATGGTTTTCTGCGGCGGCACTCCAAGGCGCTCCGCGGCGTTCTCCGGAGTGACCCATTCGGTTTCCTCGCCCCTGCCGTGACGGTTATAAAGCGCGGTGTTGCCGTCGATCAACTGATAGAAATCCTTATCCCCCGAAACTATTACCGTTTGGTCTCCATCCGCGGAGAGACGGCGGGCGATAGTGCCGATCACGTCATCCGCCTCGAAGCCGTCCATTTCGAGGATGGGGATCCTGAACGCCTCATGCATCAGGCTGCGCGCCAGGGGAATCTGGCTGCGCAGCTCGGCCGGCATTTTTTCACGGGTGGCTTTGTACTGCGGGTATATTTCATCGCGAAAGGTGGGCTTCGAGGTATCGAGCACCAACGCCAGATAGTCCGGCGAGCACTCCTCCAGCAGGCGTCCGAGCTGAAGGGTCAGGCCGAATACCGCGCTGGTATTTTCGCCTTTGGAATTTATACGCGGACTGTTTATAAAAGCGAAATGCGCCCGATAGAGCATTGCATAGCCATCGAGCAGGAAAAGCCGTCGCGCCATTGTTCATTCTCCCGGGGACTGCTGTCAAGATATCGAGTTTAAGCTTCCGACTAAAATGATTGCCGACACCAAGCTTTTAGTCAAGTCTTTTCCCCCCGGAAAGTCTGACCGCAGGCTCAGCCGGAAGAGCCAGGCCGGCCTTGACAGCCAAAGCAATTGATTGTAGTATTTGAAGTTGCCGCTGATCGGCGCTGAACCTGCATCTGGATTTTCCGGCGCTTCCAGCGGTTCGCAAGCAATTCTCCGGGTAGCTGGAGGAGACAAAGGAGGCTGATAAATGTTGCTCTCGCACCAGGCAAAGACTCGCGGATCGGTGGCGATTTATATGCTGGCGGCGGCCGCCCTGCTACTGTCTTCGGACTGCGGTATCCACCCGGCCTTTTCCGCCGGGAGCGCTCCTTTCACTTTTACGGTCGCCGCGGACATGCGCGAGTTCGCCGGCCCGGAGTACGATTCGAGCGAGTATTTCCGCGGCGTCTGCGAGGCGATCGCCGCGGCCGGCAAAGGCGCTTTCATGCTCAGCCCAGGCGATATCGACCCGCCCAAATACGTGTACAAAACAATCCTGGAGGTATTGGGGCAGGACTATCCCTGGTATCCGGTGGTGGGCAACCACGAGACGGAAACGCCGGAGGACATGGCCTGGGTGCGTGAATTCAACCCGGGCGGTAATAAATTACCCAATATTAACCGCCATGGACCCGAGAACGGTGAGGAATCCACTTATTCGTTCGATTATGCCAATGCGCATTTCGTGGGTCTCAACCAGTATTATGACGGCGGCTCGGACACGGGAAGCGATGGGGATATTGTTGATGCGCTCTACGACTGGCTGAAAAGCGACCTCGAGGCCAACACCCAACCCTATGTCTTTGTCTTCGGCCACGAACCGATCATCCCCGCGCCGGACATCGACAATGGGCGTGTCCGGCATTCGGAAGACAGCCTGAACAAGCACGGGCAAAATAACTCACGCTTCCTGAAACTGCTTGCCGCTAACAAAGTCAGCGCATATATCTGCGGCCACACGCACAGCGCTTCGATCCTGAATATCAACGGCGTCTGGCAGCTCGATGCGGGCCACAGCCGCGGCAAAGGCGATAAAGACGCCAGAAGCACTTTCCTGCGGGTGCGGGTTCCCGCCGAAGGGCCGCCGGTGGCGGAGGTCTGGCGCGATGACGGCAAAGGCGGCAAGTACAGTCTGCACTCCACCTGGGAGCTGACCGACTTCACCCGGCCCGCGAAAACGGACGGGCAAGGGCAGCCGAAGTAATGCCGGAAGCCGGAATTTGTGTAACTAATGTGATCTTATCTGACTCTAAGCTTCAGACGAACCAAAGCTATAGGACAAGGGTATTAAATACGGACAAATCATGAGAGAATCAAAAGCCTGAGCCAAACCGCAAACCACCCAGACCGGCGCAAATTTCCGGAGCACTTATTTTGTCGGATGATGTCAGCCTTAAAAAAATATTTGTCATTTCCCTCCTGCTCCATCTTCTGCTGCTGTTGATCCCGCTGCGGGTCGTTGTCCGGGATACCGCCGAGGCGATGGCCAACGAGCTCAAGGACAAAGCCGAGAAGAAATTGACTTTCGTGTTTGTCGAAACGCCGGAGAATGCCCGGGAAAGTCCGGTCGAACAGGTTACACCTTTTATCTCGGACAAAAACCTGGCGGCTTCGAACCCGCAGGCCCCTGAGAATCTGCCCATGGGGATGCCCTACCAGCAGGGCCGGTCCGAGGTGCCCGAGATGCTCCCGCAGCAGACGCCTCCCACCGCGCCTCCCGGTTCTCCGAACGAGATGACCCGGCAGCAGCAACAACAGCAGCGGCAGGAAGGCGAGCGTCAACCCAAGAACCAGGAGCAGCAGAAGCAAAATGAATCCGCGGATGCGGCCAGCCTCGACGCGCTCCGTCAGCTCGAGGCCCTCAGCCGCCTGACTCCGCCTAAACAGGAACAGCAGGCGCTGACCCCGGCGCCGCAGTTGCCGCCCGGCGAATCGAGCCCTCCATCCGCCCCGTCCGCGCCCCGTTACAACAACCGCGGGGAACGCGCGCCGGTGGGGGCCGATTTCCAGCTCAGCACCTATAACTGGAACTGGGCGCCCTACCTGAAAGAGTTGAAAAAGAGGATCGAAAGCAATATATATCCACCGCCGGCGTTTTATATGGGGCTGGTGCGGGGCCGCACTTTCCTGCGCTTCAAGATCTTGCCGGACGGCTCGATGACCGAATTCGAGCTGATTACCTATACCGGGCACGAGTCCCTGATGAATACCAGCGTGCACGCGATCAAGGCTTCCGTGCCTTTTCTGCCGCTGCCCAGCGATTTCCCCGAGGATCACCTGGGGATAACGGTGGGCTTCTTCTATAACGAATTCATTCAATAATTTACGGGAACGTTTCGCAAAAAGGCGGGTCGAGAGATGATAGAGCTTTTCCGGCAGGGCGGTATCCTGATGTATCCGCTGGCTGTCTGTTCGATAGTGGCGGTGGCGCTGATTATCGAGCGCTCGTTGAATTTGCGCCGCAGCAAGGTCATCAAGCCTGAGATCATCCAGGTGATCGAGAATATCAAGGGCCCCGAGGACCTGGGCCTGGCTTATTCGATCTGCGAGAAGAACCAGGGGCCTTTTTCCAGCGTTATCCTTACCGCCCTGTCGATGAAAAACCTCTCGAAAGAGGAAATCAAGGAGGCGATCACCGACAACGGGCGCCAGCAGACCCGCAAGCTCGAGCGGGGGCTGGCTATACTGGAAACAGTGGCCGGCGTTTCGCCCCTGCTGGGGATCCTGGGCACCGTGCTCGGAATGATCCAGATGTTCCGCGATATCACGCAGTTCGGGATCGGACAGTCCGGAGCGATGGCCGGCGGGATCCAGGTCGCCCTGATCACCACCGCCGCAGGATTGTTTGTTGGCATTCCGGCGCTGGTGGGCTATAACTACTTTACGAACAAAGTGGATGGGCTGGTGCTGGAGCTGGAGTACTGGGCGGGCTACCTGCTGAACAAACTGACGGGCTTCCAGGGCGAATCAAAGATGCCGAACAGGGCCAAGGAACGGGCGATCGATGAAGTTTTTTGAGCGTAAACGCCGCAAAGCGACGATCAATATCGTCTCGCTGGTTGATGTGGTCTTCCTGCTGCTGATCTTTTTCACGGTGACCGCTACTTTCATGGATCAGCCGGCGCTGAAAATCAATCTGCCGGAAACCGCCCGTAAAAAAGCGCTGGAGACTCCGCCGGCCGAACCGATGACTATTTTTCTGAATCAGCAGGGCGAGCTTTATTTCGGCGAGAAACCGATACGCATAGACGAACTGCCGAAACTGATCGCCGAGGGGATCCAGCAGGGCAAGGCACGGAACCTGATAATCAAGGCTGACAGCCAGGCGATCTATGGAAAAGTGATCAATATTCTCGATCTGGTGCAAGGCTCCGGCCTGGACAGCATTTCTTTCGCCACCCAGCCGAAAGTACTGCGGGACGCCCGCTGAGTATGTAGGTCTGGCTATTCCGGATAGTTTCCGGATTTGGTGTCTTCGATCCGCTCCCGGCCGGCCTTCGGGGCCGGAAAACTGAGACTGAAAATAAAAAAGCCTGCCGCCCGGTGACCGGGCGGCAGGCTTTTTTCTAGTGCTTGAACTCAGGCTTTATTCTCGGGCAGCGGTTCCTCATCCTTAATCTCGTAGCTCCGGGCATCGCTCCAGAGGCGCTCGAGCTGATAGAATTTCCGGGTTTCGGATTGG
>MFIX01000251.1:0-2968 GCA_001780825.1 Candidatus Glassbacteria bacterium RIFCSPLOWO2_12_FULL_58_11
TGCCGATGGTCTCGGAGGTTACGCCGCTGCTGATCATAACCAAGCTGGAGCAGTATGACTATGCCGGCGCTACGGCGATCGCCACGGTGATGCTCGGCATCTCCTTCCTGATGTTTCTCACTATCAACCTGCTCCAGTTGTGTAACCGGCGCTTCGCCGAGAGATAGGGGAGACCGCCATGCAAGCCCAATCACCCGGCATTGACCGAAGGCCGACTGGCGCAGGAGGAGTCAACAGCCTCCTGACCGAGCCGGCCCCAGTGCGCTGGCTGCTAACCGGCCTGGCTTTGGCCTTTCTGGCCCTGTTCCTGGTCATCCCCCTGGTGTCAGTCTTCGCCCAGGCTCTCGAGAAAGGGCTGGGCACTTACCTGGAGTCCATCAGCGAGCCGGATGCCTGGAATGCTATTCGCCTTACCCTGCTGATAGCCGCTATCAGCGTGCCCCTGAACCTGGTTTTCGGTATCGCCGCCGCCTGGGCTATTGCCAAGTTCCAATTCCGCGGCAAGAGCTTGCTCATTACCCTGATCGACCTGCCGTTCTCTGTCTCGCCCGTCATCTCCGGCTTGATCTATGTCCTGCTTTTCGGTCAGCAGGGGTGGTTGGGGCCCTGGCTGGTCGGGCACGATATCCGGATCATCTTCGCCGTCCCCGGTATAGTGCTGGCCACGATCTTTGTCACTTTTCCATTCGTGGCCCGGGAGCTGATCCCGCTGATGCAGGAACAGGGCACCGAGGAGGAGCAGGCGGCCCTGCTGCTCGGAGCCAGCGGCTGGCAGACCTTCTTTCGTGTCACCCTGCCGAACGTCATCTGGGGGGTCCTCTACGGGGTGATCCTCTGCAACGCCCGGGCGATGGGGGAGTTCGGCGCGGTCTCCGTGGTCTCCGGACACATCCGGGGACTGACCAACACCGTGCCGCTGCACGTGGAGATTCTTTACAATGAGTATAATTTTGCCGCCGCCTTCGCTGTCGCCTCCCTGCTGGCATTGCTGGCACTGGTGACCCTGGCAGCTAAAACATTCGTCGAGTGGAAGTCGAACCAGGTACGCGCGCTGGTTGAAACAGATGCTGAAATCGGAGAAAACCCGGCATGAACATCGAGCTGCAGAATATCAACAAATCTTTTAACGGTTCCCCGGCGCTGCGGGATATCAGTCTCACCATTCCCGATGGCGAGCTGGTGGCGCTGCTCGGACCCTCGGGCTCCGGCAAGACCACCTTGTTGCGGATCATCGCCGGCCTCGAACAGTCCGATCAGGGCAGCGGTCCAGTACGCTTCGGTGGCGAAAATGTGGCGCGCCACAACGCGAGCAACCGTCAGGTCGGGTTCGTATTTCAGCACTATGCCCTGTTCCGGCATATGACGGTTTTTGAAAATATCGCGTTCGGCCTGCGCGTAAAACCGAAAAACTCCCGTCCGGCCGAACCTGAAATCCGCCGGAAAGTCCATGCACTTCTGAATCTCATTCAACTGGACAATATGGCCAACCGTTACCCCAGCCAGCTTTCCGGCGGCCAGCGCCAGAGAGTGGCCCTGGCCCGGGCCCTGGCTGTCGAGCCCCGGGTACTTCTGCTGGATGAGCCGTTCGGAGCGCTGGACGCCAAGGTCCGGATGGAGCTGCGCCGTTGGCTGAGAAGACTTCACGATGATCTCCATGTCACCAGCGTTTTTGTCACCCATGACCAGGAGGAGGCCCTGGAGGTCGCCGACCGAGTGGTGGTCATGAACGAGGGGCGGATCGAGCAATTCGGCACGCCGGATGAGGTGTTCCATCATCCTGCCTCGCGGTTTGTGATGAACTTCCTCGGCAACGTCAACATTTTCCGGGGTAGAACGGATTCCGGCAAAGCGCTTTTCGGTCCGCTGGCCTTCGATCACTCCGGTGAAGCTCAGGCCTATAGCCAATCGGCGCAAATGCTGGTCCGCCCGGAAAACGTGGTCATTCACCGGCAAAAACCGGCGGAACCCTCGATGGACGCCAGGATCGTGCATATCAATACCGCGGGGCCGCAGGTCAAGGTAGACCTGCTGGGAGAAACAGGCGAGAATATTCATGCCTTGATGTCTCAGGAGCGTTTCCGGGAGAGCGGCATCGCAAAAAACGATGAGGTTTTTGTCACTTTCCAGTCCGCCCGGGTTTTCCTGGATGATTATTCGATCTAGGTCGAGCTTTCAGAAATGCCTGAATCGCCCGATAGACTCATTATCTTACCCCGGCAGCGAAGCGTAGGGGCACGGTGCACCGTGCCCCTACACTAAATCATCGAAACTTTTTTCTCGAATTTTGCAGAACAGGTCCTCAAGAGAATGCAGTTACTGAAGCCTTGTAATAAATCTGTAAAGCCAACCTCAACCGCTGGAGGTGCGTTTTGCGTAAAATCGTTAATATCTGCATCCTGGTTCTGGCTCTGCTCGCGGCGGCCGCGCCGTTGCAAGCCGCGATCAGCGGTGTCTGGGCCGCTGGCGATGGCGAGAAAATCTACCGTTACCAGGCGGATGCCCCGGGCCGCGCGAAAAGCAGCCTCTGGGACGGCAAAACCATCCGCCTGGAGGGCTTCTACAATGAGGTTCTGGGCTTCCAGGTGATTGTCGAGGCGGACAGTTTCGGCGCCCGGGCGGTCGAGGTGACTGTCGAGCCGCCGGAGTATGCTAAAAGCGGCCTGCGCATTGGCGGGACTCTGCCGCTGACCTATGGTCCGGGCGGGGCGATCGAGATTTTCAGCGAACACTACATGAAAGTGGAGGACCAGACCGAGATCAAGGCCAAGACCAACTGGATCGCCAACTCGCCCCCGCCCCGGATGAGCGGCTGGATCCCGGATGCCCTGATCCCGGTGGATGCCCGCAGAGGCCTGGGCGGGATGCCGCTGGACATCCCCCGCGCCCGCAAGCAGGTGATCCGCCACCACGAGGTCCAGGAAATCCCCACTCCTGCCGTGCAGAACCAGGGCTTCTGGATCGACCTCTA
>MFIX01000251.1:3076-13949 GCA_001780825.1 Candidatus Glassbacteria bacterium RIFCSPLOWO2_12_FULL_58_11
CCCAGTATCTGCCGGATGAAAACCATTCCAATCTCTGGCTCTTCAACAGTTCTGTGGAGAACTATTTCCCCGAGCTTAGCGCCGCAGAGGTCGAGCGGATGCTCAAAGACATCTCCCACCGTCACCGTATCGATCTGGTGGGCGGCAGCCAGGCTCATAAATCGCGCTACGATACAAAGATTCTCGAGGATTACAAACCCTGGCTGGATGGCAACGCGTTCACGCCGGAGAATGGTTACGAGGGGCCGGGAGAGGGTAAAGGCGAAAAGCTATTTCCTGTCGGCATGTACGGCGCGGATGTCCTGGACCGGGAAAGCCGGGAATCGATCCAGGCCCAGAGCGACCTCTGGGTCGAGTGGTTCGAGAAAAATGCGCCCGGCGTGAAATATTTCTATTACATTATCGATGAGCCGGGCGAGAGCCAGTTCTCCTGGATCAAATCCATCTCCGCGGCGATCCATGAAAACCCCGGCCCGGGCAAGAGACTGCCCGTTTTCCTGACCCGGGAATACACCGAGGACATCCGGGAATCAATCGATATCTGGGCCGGCTCCATCGACCTGGAGAAGCGCGAAGAGGTGCTGAAAGAGGGCAAGGATTACTGGTTCTACAATGGCAACCGGCCGTTCTGGGGCCACACCCAGATGGAGGTGGAGCCGGCCGACCTGATGGTCAATGCCTGGATCAAGTACCTTTATGGCATAAGCACCTGGTTTATCTGGGAAAGCACCCACTGGGACCATAACGCTTCCGGCCCCAAGGCGCACCTGCACCAGCGCGTTTTCTCCAACCCGCTGACCTATATCAACTGGTGGTGGGATTACGGCAACTCGGACGGCGTGCTCTACTACCCCGGCCGGATGCCCTATTACCCGGATGAGGACCGCGGCCTGGACCGCATACTGCCCTCGATCCGCCTGAAAAACATCCGCCGCGGGCAGCAGGACTATGAGCTGATGTGGCTGGCCGCGCAGAAAGCCGGAAAGGACAAAGTGCTGGAGATTGTCCGCTCGATAGTGCCTAAAGCATTCAGCGCTGTCGGCAAAAACGATCCGGTGCCCTGGTCCGAGATAGGCGAGGACTATGCGCTGGCCCGCGCCAGGTTGCGCAGCCTTTTGAAGTAATGCAGGGCCTGTGCTTCTAGATGCGCCGATTAAATCGCAGGCAATTATCCGGTTCGAAATTGTTAAATAATTTGAACTTGGAGCCAAAGTGGAGCTCGAACTGAACTTTTCCCCGCGCATGCCTGAAAACCGGGATATCCCGATCGGCTGTATCGGCGCGGGCTTTATCATGGCCGACTGCCACCTGGTGGCTTACCGCGCGGCCGGGTTTAACCCGCTGGCAATTGCCGCCCGGTCCATTGAAAAGGCCCGGGCTGTCGCCGGGCGCCACCGGATTCCCAAGGTTTACGCCACACCGGAGGAGCTCCTGGAAGATCCCGAAATCCGGGTGCTCGATATCGCCGTGCCGCCGGATGTACAGCTCTCGATTGTGCGCCAGGCGGTGAGACATGGCGACCATATCCGCGGCATCCTGGCCCAGAAACCATTGGGTGCGGACTACAACCAGGCCGCGGAGATTGTCCGGCTCTGCCGCGAGGCCGGGATCACCCTGGCGGTAAACCAGAACATGCGCTACGACCAGTCAGTGCGCGCGGCCAGAGCCCTGCTGGATCAGGGTGTCCTGGGCGAGCCGGTGCTGGCGACAATCGAGATGCGCGCGATCCCGCACTGGATGCCCTGGCAGGAGCGCCAGGGCTGGTGCACCCTGCGGATCATGTCGATCCATCACCTGGACACTTTCCGCTTCTGGTTCGGCGACCCGGACCGTATTTATGCCAGCGTGCGTCCCGACCCGCGCACGCGGTTTAGCCACACCGATGGAATCTGCCTGTATATATTGGAGTATGACCGGACCGGCCTGCGCGCCGCAGCCTGGGATGATGTCTGGAGCGGTCCGGCCCGCGAGGGCGCCGGAGAGGATATCTACATCCGCTGGCGGATCGAGGGCACCCGGGGTCTGGCCCGGGGCACGATCGGCTGGCCTAGATACCCGGCCCGCACGCCCAGCACGCTGGATTACACGACTGTCGAGGACCAGGGCAAGTGGCATAGCCCGCGCTGGGAGGCGGTCTGGTTCCCGGATGCTTTTGCCGGCCCGCTGGCCGAGCTGCTTTGCAGCTTGGAAACCGGCGCGGCGCCGGAATCGCTCTCGGGCACGGATAACCTGGGCACCATGGCCCTGGTCGAGGCGGCTTACAGCTCGTACCAGACACACACTGCGGTATCCCCCGCAAAATGGCTCAAGGAGAGTTAAGATGAAGCTCGGACTGATCAACAGCGCCTTCTCCCAGGTCGGAATGGACTTTTCCGAGGGCATCCGCCACATCCGGGAGATCGGTTTCGATACGGTGGATATTTTCACCGAGGCCTGGAATATCTCTAAGGAGGAGAAAAAGAAAATTGTCCGGGAGTGCGAGGCCAACTCCCTGCCGATTGTCTCCGCGCCCTGCTGCGCCCTGGGTATCGCCGATTTCAACGATCCGGTGCGCGAGTTCCATGTCCAGCGCGCTAATAAATTTGTCGACCTGGTTAAAGATATCGGCGGCCGGAACGTGCTGCTGGTGCTTGGCGAATATCTCTGGCAGCAGGAGGTGATCCCGCCCGTTCAGCAGTGGGCCTGGGCGGTCGAGTGCACCCGGGAGATCGGCCGCTACGCCCAGAGCCAGGGGGTCGAAATCGTTATCGAGCTCGAGCCGTTCAAGCTCTCGATTGTCAACAATGTCGAATTGATGGCCCGCTTTATCCGGGAGGTCAATTCCCCGGCGGTGTTCGCCAATATCGATGTCAGCCACGTTTACCTGGCCGGCGACCCGCCGGAAAAATTGCGCCTGCTCAAGGGCCTGGCCCATCACCTTCATTTCTCGGACTGTAACGGTAAGGTGCACGGCGACCTGCCTCCCGGCAAAGGGGTAATCGATTTCAAGCCCTACCTGAAAGCGATCGCCGGGCTGGGGATCGAGGGCAGCCTGAGTATCGAGCTGGAGTACTGCCATCAGCCGGATAAAATCGTGGAATGGGTGCGCGAGGCCTACCAGGTTACCGCCCGCCTGATGAAAGAGGCCGGCCTGCGCGCTTGAGATTCAGGCCGTGCCGGCTATAATATATAGATGGAGAATAGAGATAATGGACAAGAGGAGCCTTCTGGAGGCTTTTGTGGAGAATATCCCGGACCCGGTGGTTATCGCTGATACGGAGCATCTGATCCTGTACTGCAACCCGGCGGCGAAAAAGCATTTCGAAAACGGAGAGAAGCTGGAGGGCACCTCCCTGCTGGATTGCCACAATGCGGACTCCCGGCGCAAGATGGCCGAGGTGCTGGAGAAACTGCGTAACGGCGAGGAGGAGGTGCAGATAACCGACAAGCCGGGCCAGCGCACATACATGAGAGCGATCCGGGACAGCCGGGGCAGGCTGCTCGGCTACTATGAGCGCTATACATATTTTCCGAAAAGGATAGATTGAGAGCGGGGCCAGGCTTAATTAAACTTTGAATTCTACCTTAGGCGTAGATCTCGCTCATCAGCCAAAATCTTTAGAATGTTTAGTAAAGACCACGAGTTGAAAAGCCCCTATCAGCGACTAGATTCAGGACCAGTGAAATGATAGTGTTGGATGACCTGGTTTAGTTATTTGAAATACAAGGAATTACCGTAGGGGCGATCCCGATATTATCGGGACGTCGCCCCTACAATCCATGTTTGCAGCCTTTGTGCACAATTGTTACCAGACGCCATTGAGATGGGAGGCAAAAATGACCGCTGGAGTGCTGGAAAGCCCGGAAAGAAGAATCAGCCCTTTCTTGAAGGCAAGCGCCTATATCATGTCTTACCTAATCAGCCTGGGAGTCGCGATTTGTGCCGCCGCGGTTGCGACGGTAATCACTTACCGGCTGAGTTTTTACAACGATGAAATCAGCTTCAGGGTTTTCCTGACCGTGGTTCCGCTGGTTTTTGTTCTTCTGGCCTGGCTCGCCGCTCCGAGAATGGCCAGACTGCTTTTGATGAACCTGAGAAGACACCGGTAAGTTGTTTCTTTCAGGAAAAATTTAGCCTGGCTACTGGATATTGTACACAAGCCGCGGCAAGCTACCCGGCTACTTTGAGCATTGCACATACTACCCGAAGAGGGTCGATTAAGAGGGAAGTGCATTATTTCCAGATAACCCTGTGTTTTCGCTGACCAGCGACCTTAAAACCGCTTTCCCATTGATAATTCCACCAACCTGCCATAGAATTTATTAGGACCCCTTCCGAATACTTTTCAGATCGCCTTCAAATGGAGGTGGATCGCCATGCCCATTTATAGCTACAGATGCAAAAAGTGTGAGAAAGAATTTCAGCTCACAATGACTATCAGCCAGCATGACAGCGGAAAAATCACCTGCCCAGCCTGTAGCAGTAAGTCCGTAGCTCAAACAATAACTCCATTTTTTACTAAAACATCGAAGAAAAGCTAGGCCTCATTTGAATGAGCGGTAATCAGGATGCCTTTTGAAATCAATATCTTATCGGATGTTGGCTCGAAGGTGGAGAACTTATTTGGTTATAGAAGGGCGTTAATTGAAAGAGCAAATGAAGATATTTGATAATTTCTGAGTCAAGGAGGAGATCATGAGAAGAAAAATTTTCTATCTGCTGATTCTTACTATGGTGGAAACAATTGCCTGTCAGAAAACTCAGGATAAGGCTGAGGCTACTGCCGTGGGGGAAAACGATATAGAAGGTGTCTGGGAATTCGTATCAGGGGAATACGTCTCTCCGGATACCACGATTGAACGCACACAAGCCGACTGGAACGCGATAAAAATCATCTCTGATTCTCATTTCGCTACGGTTGGTCAGAAGCCAAACCGGCCAAAGTTCATTATGGGAGAATCTGATAAGGAAACAGTTGAAGCCTTTAATACCTTTTCAGCAAACGGGGGCACGTACACTATTCTAGGGAGCACTTACACCGAGCACTTGAGTTATTTTTTAAATCCTAATCGTGTAAACGAAACCGCATCGATCAATTACCAGCTTGAACAAGAACGGTTAATCCTTACTGTGGAAGCCGGTGACGTTGTTTGGAGAGAGACTTGGAAGAGGTTAGAATAACTACATTGCCACAGGAACTAACGATCTTCTTATTGAAGCCGATAGAGTAGGTGGAGTTTGGGGTAGAAAAAGAGCATACAGTGACCTGCCCTCGGAAACGAATCTAGTAAATGGTATAAATCTGCTTGCTTATGCTTTATTTCCCGAGCTTTAAGGCAAATATCCACGCCTTTGTAAACGGCGGTTAAAAAGTGCGGCAGGGCTGGTCGAAAAGTGCGACACCTAGATGTGAAAGCTCTTCTTTTAGGTTCACCTTTTGAATATACAGGTTCCTGATAAAGAATCTTTCCATTCAAGCTGGGAAAGACGAAAGATTTCGCTCAGAATCGAAGAAAAAGGCTATCATTTGCTATTTCAATTTTAAATGGAGAATATCGATAAAATGAATAAAATTCTTTCAATCATCATTAGTATTGCCGTGAGCGGCACGAATCTCTTTGCAGGGTCTGGTGATGGTGGTTGTTCAGGAAGCCACCTTATTAATAAGGGGGAATACCGTTCTAAAGTGGAATCTGCATTTAAGGAACGGGAACATCTAGCTCAAAACAGGAAAGATAAACTATTCAATGTTTTTGGATCTGGTCTTTCACTTCAGCAGCAAGAAGCTCTTAAGTTCCTCTTCGCATATATGCCACTAAGTGATCTGGCTAATTACAATGGAGATTTTTTCCTTGCAAATGCAAATATTGCACTAAAAACAAGAAAAGAGTCAACCTGGGGAAAAGATATTCCGGAAGATATTTTTCTTCATTATGTTCTTCCTTTTAGAATAGTTAACGAAGACGTCGATTCATTCAGAATTGCTTATTACGATGAAATTCAGGGCAGGGTGAAAGGAATGGATGCTACAGACGCTGCTCTCGAAATTAATCACTGGTGCAACGAAAAAGTGACTTATGGGACCATCAGTGGGGGTAACACCGGACCTGTCAGTACAATTCTTTCAGCACAGGGAAGATGCGGAATGGAAGCAATTTTTGCAGTGGCTTCATTAAGAACAGCCGGCATTCCTGCACGTTGGGTTCACACACCATCCTTACCTTGGGAACATGACTATGCTGATCATGCCTGGGTAGAGGTGTGGATAAATGGCAAATGGTACTATATGGGTGCCGGTGAACCTGAACCGGTTCTTGACTGGGCTTGGTTTACTGAACCAGCCAGACGTGCAATGTTGGTATATACACTGTCATTCGGTGCAAAATATGGGCAGGAAAATACAACTGAATGTTATAGAACTTTTTCCTTTGTGAATAATCTTTCAAAATATGCAGTTACAAAACAAATTTGTGTAAAGGTTTTAGATACGAATAATGTACCTGTTAAAGATGCTCTTGTAGAATATATGCTTTACGTTCATGCATATTTTTCTGCGCTTGCCGAGGTTCCAACTGATGAATTTGGTATTAGTCGGTTTGAAACCGGACTTGGTGATCTGTTAATTTGGGCTCGAAAGGGAGCTGACTTTAATTTCAAAAAAGTTTCAGTATATGACATAGATACACTTAATCTGATACTTAACCTCAAGCCTGCCGATAATGGTTTCCAGGAATTCGATCTTGTCATCCCTATATTACGCGCACCACTAAAAGGTCCTGCAGCTGAATTGATAACAGCAAATACTAAACGGATTAATGAGGAGAACATGATTCGCCAGGCTTATATCGATTCATGGATGAAGCCGGAAGAGGCAGCAAACTTGGCTAAAGAACTTGGCTCAGATCCTGAGATTGTAAAGGATATTATCAGCCGGAGTATGGGAAATTACAAAAATACAGCTTCATTTCTTACTCATACTCCTGTTTCAGATAGATCATTGGCAATCAATTTATTAAAACAAGTATCAGATCAAGATCTGAGAACTACCAAAGAGGAAGTTTTTGCTGATCATCTGAATAACGTTATCAGGTTCGAAAACACTCATGGTGCCTATGATTATGAACTTTATTCAAAGTATGTGCTTAATCCGAGTATTGCAGATGATAATGCAAGGATTGTTGCCTGGCGTAAGTACCTTTTTGAAAGCATGCCTGCCGGTTTCAGACAGGATGCAATAAATGATCCATCGATATTAATAAAGTACGTCAATAATAATATTGTTATAACCCCTGAAGATAGCGAACAATACTATAATAATTCACCAAAGGGGGTTGATGAACTGAAAGTTTCGGATTCACTTTCACGTGATATTTACTTTGTTGCCTTATGCCGGAGTCTGGGAATACCTTCAAGACTCGATAATGACTATGTCCCTCAATTTTATTTTAAAAATGAATGGCATTATGTTTGGGACGCAGGAAAGAATCAACTTATACCCGGAAAAGGGTTTATCAGATTTTCGTCCAGTGAGAAAAATCCGGTCCCGAAATATTTTCACCATTTTACTATTGCACATTTTGAAAATGGACGATATAACACCCTTTTTAATATAATGGACATTGCAAATTTTAAGGATGAACTTGCTCTGGCTCCCGGGCACTATATGTTGGTGACAGGCAACAGGATGGATGATGGCAAAATCCTTTCAACCTTATCTTTCTTCGAACTGAAAGAGAATGAACATAAGGCAATTGATATTAAATTGAGGAAGGATGTTTCTCCTGAAGAAATACTTGGCACTATAGACCTGAATATAAAAATCAGCTTACCTGATAAATCCGGGATAACTTTTAAAAGTATTGCAGATAAAGGAATAGTTTTAGCGTGGATTGACCCGGATAAAGAACCTACTAAACATTTATTCAACGACTTGCCACTTCTTAAATCTGAACTTGATAGTTGGGGCGGATATTTCATTTTTCTTTCATGCCAGTCTGAAGCGAGCAATAATTTCAAGCTTGAAAGCATTAAAGGACTTCCTGCTAATTCTCTATCTTCAGTCGATATTGATTCTAAGATTCTACAAGAGATTACAAAATGTGATTCATTATCTGATATTCACTATCCTTTCCTGGTTCTGACCGATAAGAACGGAAACATAATATTAAAGTCAGAGGGTTACGCGATCGGAATAGGGGAACAGATACTCCAAAAATCAGATAAATGATCAAGCATAGGCACGCTGCCTTGTTTGCGGGAAGATGGTCGGCAAGAGTAACTGCGATTTTGAGAAAAAATCTCATATTTGAAAAAGTTTTAAAAGGCAAGGCCATTATGGTCTTGCCTTTTCCATATTCTCCCTAGTTATTTCAGCATTAATTGTTCCGGTAAAGAGTCATTATGTTTATAAATATTTTTTCCAGGAGAATATTCCTTGGGTAAAATTTTGTTATTATATCCAATGATCCCTTATTAAGTTAGAAAATAACAAGCCTATCCCTCATAACTGAGCGCTCTACCAGTTTTGTAGCCTTTTGTTGTGCCTGTTCCCCACCCCCCTCACACCTCCAAAAAATCCGAGACCCTCCCCTGCCTGGCAATCATCCGGTCGAGAATCTGAATCGTGAAAAAGAGCCGCCTCGGCTGGTGCAGCAGGTCGTACTGCTCGAAACGGTCCGGCCGCTGGTAGGCGAACCGGAACACCTTATCCCACCAGTAGATCGCCCAGGGCGCATGGCTGTGCTCGATACTCAAGAGGCAAAAGAGCATGTAGTCCTCGAGCGGTCCCCAGCGCGGCAGGTCCTCTAGCGGGGCGTTGATATCGATTTTCTCGAACTCGCTCCAGGCCCGCAAGAGCTGCCTGCGGCCCATGGTCATGGCGTCCAGGAACAGGTTGCGGTCGCCGGTGCGCAGGGCCTGGCTCATCACCATCCAGGCCGACTGCACCCCGTGCCAGTTCGAGTCGTGGTGTTCCTTGCCCAGGGGCTGGAAATTGGCGTCCAGCATCTCGACAAACCGGCCCTCCTCGTGACGCCAGTGGTGCTCGACGATGTTGCGCACGCACACCTCGGCGATCCTTTCCACCCGCTCATCCCGGGTGACATAGGCCATCGGGATCAGGGTGTTGAGGAAATGCAGCCAGACCCCGAGGATTTTGGTCCCCGGCTCGCAGGGGCGCGCATCCCACGCGCCGTAGAACATGAAATCCGGGGCCAGGATTTTTTTGTTGACCGCATAGACCGTATTCAGCGCCGTCTCCAGGGCCTCCTTGTCGCCGGTGGCCTGGTAGTATTCGGTGAGGCCGAGCGCCACGTAAAAGTCGCCGTCGATATCCGACACAGGCTGAAGCACTTTTCCCTCCGGGGTAAGCTCCGAGGCCCAGGTGCCATCCGGGTTGCGGGCGTACTTATAGATAAAATCCTTGGTATGTTTAGCAATAGCCAGGTGGCGCTCATTCTTCCCGAAATGGTTGTAAAGGTAGGAGAAAGTCCAGAGCGCCCGGCCCTGGAAATACATCTGCTTCAGGTAGTAATGCTTGGCCAGGTAGGGCATGCCTTTTATCAGCTCGCGGTAGGGCATTACGACGCCATGCTCCCAGTCTATGCCGTGCTTCTCCCAGTAGCCCAGGTAATCCACATCCAGCTCGCGCTGGTGCAGGTCCCGCAGCTCCTGAAGAGTGTGCTCGCCGATCCGGTCCACTACTGTCCGGCTCAGTTTGGCGATACCATAGTCCTGGCCCTCCCGATCCTCGCCCATGGCCCAGGCCGCTCCGCCCAGGGGGGCGAGCCCCAGGGGCAGCAGCGTGCTTAGAAAAAACTGACGGCGCTTTAGCATGATAATCCGCTCCTGTGAGGTTTTTGATTGGCTGTCCGATACCGAAAACTACCACTGAACGAGGGCATATTCAAGCAATGAATTTCAGGTGATTCAATTAAGCATTGCCGGAAAAGGCTTGTGAATTGGAACCAATAGATTGCGGATGTGTAGAATTTTTAATTCACAGGAGAGACATCTTGGAAAAATATATTTCGTCAAGAATTGCGAATGTGTTGCAGTCTGAAAGTCAAAACGCCGTAAAACCTAAGCGGAGAATGAAAATGGGAACGGGAGCGAAGAGCATTCCTGAGAGCCAAGATAAATTTTCGGAAGGCCTTTTAAACAGCTCACCCAGCCGGCGACAGTTCCTGGCCGGTTCAATTGAAAAAGTGACTGTTCTCGCCTCGAGCGCGGCTATCCTCTCCATGATCACTGGCTGCGGCGGGGGCGGCGGCAGCCCGTCAGTTACCGGACCCAGCGGCCCGGCGCAGCTCGATCTTTCCTCGCCTCAACTGGCGGGGCTGGCAAATGTGGGCGGCGTAGTGACCCTTTCGCCCTCGGCTTTTGCCGGTTTGCCCCGAAACGGAATCTTTATCATCCGGGCCACCAGTACCTCTTACGTGGTGCTGGACCGGACCTGCACCCATCAGGCCTGCCAGGTCGGGGCATTTCAGTCCAATGGGATCGCCACCTGCCCCTGCCACGGCTCTCAGTACAATACCTCGGGCTCGGTGGCCAGAGGGCCGGCGCCGCGGGCGCTGACCAAATACACAGCGACAATCGCCGATAATATCCTGACTATCCAGTTCTAATTTTTCAGGAGATTCATTCGGTAGATAATTCAGGGACGTGCCATAAGGCGTGTCCCTTTTCATTTTACAGGGAGATGGGAAACTGGCTTACAGTTTGTACTCCCGCGCCGCCTTGTAAAGCGCCTCGATATTGGCGGTCGGGATATCGCCAATCAGGTCCTGGTCCGGGCAGACAATATAGCCCAGGGGGCCGAGAGCGGAGATAGTCCGCCGCACCTCCTCGCGAACCTCCTCCGGCCGGGCTTTCGGCAGGGTGGTCTGGGTG
>MFIX01000251.1:13968-14092 GCA_001780825.1 Candidatus Glassbacteria bacterium RIFCSPLOWO2_12_FULL_58_11
TGCGCGGGCCAGGCTCTCCGGGGACATACCTGCGGCGCTGACCTGGACCGGGTCGAGAATCTCTATGCCGCAATCGATCAGGTCGGGGATCAGCGGGACAACCGCGCCGCAGGTATGGTAAAAC
>MFIX01000251.1:14157-14252 GCA_001780825.1 Candidatus Glassbacteria bacterium RIFCSPLOWO2_12_FULL_58_11
GAACATCTCCGGGCTGATAAACAGCGAATCCTGGGTTCCGAAATCGCTGCTCAGGACAAGCACATCCAGATACTGCGCGCAAGAGTCCAGATAGG
>MFIX01000251.1:14407-14647 GCA_001780825.1 Candidatus Glassbacteria bacterium RIFCSPLOWO2_12_FULL_58_11
GGCCCGCGACTGGGTGAAAATGCTGGCCCAGACCCCGCCATAGACCGCCAGGCCGCTCTCACGGGCCTCTCTGGCCTCGCTCCGCGACACCTTCATGTCGATCAGCCCCGGTTCCGGCCAGGCGACCCGGCCGAGATCGGCGGGGGATTCCGCTCCCTGGAGCACCGGCTCGACCACCGCCTCGATGGACTGTTCGCCGCAGTAAACGCGCTGGTACCTGTTCCCGAACATGTCGTAAAA
>MFIX01000251.1:14655-14798 GCA_001780825.1 Candidatus Glassbacteria bacterium RIFCSPLOWO2_12_FULL_58_11
GCTCAGCGGATTGGCGGAAACGCTCCTGATGGTATTTCACCAGGAGCTGGACCGAATCCGAGCCGAAATGCGCCGCCAGCTCCCGCTCGCTTTTAAGCCCCAGTTCCTTTTTCAGTCGCTCCCTGACCGGCGGCTCGGCCCTG
>MFIX01000252.1:0-6733 GCA_001780825.1 Candidatus Glassbacteria bacterium RIFCSPLOWO2_12_FULL_58_11
CTGGTAGTCGGTTACGCTGTCACCCTCGTCCGGGTCCCTGGCCGGCTGCCAGCGCAGTAACGGAGTAAGGCTCGACACCGACCCCTTAACTACGGGCGAAACCGCCGCGGCTGGCGGGAGCGGCGCACTGTTAGTGTCCACGACACAATATTTCCAGGTGAGGCGTACTTTTTTACCCGCTTCCGGGTTGGAATCCCGGTATTTTACCAGGTTCCGCCCGCGAGAGAGAGCGGGCAGACTATGCGGCGAAACCTGCAAGTCGGTCACCGCTTTGAAATGCTCCACCCCGGATTGGGTCACCGGCCTGGCATCGGCGTTTCCGCTCAGCGAGAATCCGATCTCGTAATTGTAGAGCGGCTGCTGCCTGGCCATACTGGAGTCCAGGTTCGCCTTCACCTCCAGCGTTCCCTTGCCCTCTCTGAAAGCTCCCAGTCGAGAGGCGTAGAAGTCTGGCGAGCCATAACATACGCCGGCGTAATCCCGCGGATTCCCCTCGCGCTTCACCTTCGAGTCGCCCTCCTTGACCAGCCGGCACGAAAAATTGCCACCCACGATCGGGTAGGGGCTCGTGATCGGGATGGTAAATCGCGAAGGGCGCGACATATTTTCATTCTGAAGCCTGGCACAGTGGATCGCCGGTTTCCAATTATCCTGTTGGACGGTGGTGACATTATCGATCACGCGCAGGTAAGGCAAGACATCCACTTTATCCAGGTCCGGCTCCCAGATCAGCCGGCCGTTGGCGTACTGCTGCGGGGCTCTCCTCTGGGCGGATTCATACTTGCCCAGCTCCGGGCCCCACCAGCGGATCAATGTTTCGCCCTGTTTCAGCGTATAGGACATTGTATAATTTTTTGCTATTTCATCGTCATTATGGTCATCGATATAGTTATCCCCCCAGGTACAAATGTAGTCGATGAACACCTTGGACCGCGCCAGCGAGTCGGGCTGCCTGACCCAGGGGTCGTGCGAGTGGATAGTGCGCTGGACCAGGCCTGGGTTGTGCTCCAATTCGGCCAGTGAGGCGAAGCTACGGTTATCGGCCCCCAGGTAATAGACCTTGCAATTGGAATCCAGGTAATGCCACTGGCTGTCATAGAACACCTCATTTACCGTGTGTCCCCAGATTTCCTGGATACGCGTCTTGACCCCGGCAGCAGTACAGAGGGCCTTGAGCCAGGCGGAGCAGAACCCGCAATTACCGTAACCGTAGCCGTTCATCCCGCGCACAGGACTGAGAGCGCTCCGGTCTCGCGGCGAAAGCTGAAAACGCTTGAAGAGAATCCATTCCCAGACGCCGAGGGCCTTTTCCTGGTCGGTCAGGCACTCCCGGGTCGCCTCGGCCGCGATAGAATTCACATCATACCAGTCGTATTTGTCATTGACGCTGATCCGCGGGTCAACCACCGGACTGGACCCCAGGTTTTCGATGGTTATTTCGATGTTCTGCGGGTCTAGAGTGCCCTCCACCTCTATTATGAATTCGTCCTTGTCAGCGGCGATTTCCCGGCTGAAAGTTTTTACTTCCCCCGCCTTCAAGCTTGAAAAAGAGGCGATAGCGGCCAGCAACGCAGAAAAGAGCATCACTCTCAGACCCGGCATTCTAACCTCCATACATTTATCAAGGGAAAATTCAGGTGCAGTTATCGGCTGAATTGATTAATTATCCGCCAGCAATATCTTTAGTTCGAATTGTACTGCTGGAGCTCTTACTGACCTAAGCCCATAAGCTGAAGTGAATGCACTTTATATTTATTGATACTGATACAAAGCTTAAACCGTATTTTTTCCAGGATTTGGCAATATGGCCCCCGGCTTAAAACAGCCGGGGGCCATATTGAATTCGCAGCAATTCTCAGAAGCCGAAAGAAATCGTAAAGAAATTATCGGCTGACAACCGGCCCTTGTTCCGGTAGGCATAGTTGAACTTGATGGCACGGGAGCCGAAAGTTCTCTGCACTCCGCCGCCGATACTCAAGCCCCGAAACGTCGGATCATCCCCATAATACTCATAGCCGAACTCGTCAGTGCTCTTAGTGTATTCATCGGTCTGTATCATCCAGCCGACACGAACCGCGAGTGACAGGAACGGATCGTAACTGTAGTTCAATTCCGTACCTGCGGCATACGAGATTGGGATATAGCTGGGCCTCATGATCTCACTCGAGGCGAGCCAGTTGACCTTCTCATTCGATAACAGATTGTAGGCCACCGCCATCTTTACCATGGTCGGCAGGCGGTAGGTATGCGTACGGTACATCACGTAGCGGCTGTCGCGCTCTACCATGGCATAGGGATCGTCGCTGAAATCATTGAGTCCGGTAGGCAGGTTGTTGTCGCGATTCTCGGCGCCGACCGAGCGAAGCAAGTTCGGCCCGCTCATCGTGATATTGGAGCCAAGATTCTGAATCGCGAAAGCGAACTTGATCTCGCGATCATTAAGCTCGGTATGATAGATCGCGCCGGCGTCGATCGCAAAGGCGCTGCCGCCCATATTGCTCATCACATCCTGGTGGACGTATTTCACGTTCAGGCCGGCAATGAAGCGGTCTGAGAAATTGTAAGCTACTGATCCGCCCATCTGGAAATCATAAGCGCGAAACATCGAACCCGTGCCTTCCGGGTTGGCTACCGTGGTTATTTCCATATCAGGGATGTCGAGATAACCGAAGAAACCGCCCAGGACCACGTTGCCATCCGCCAGAGGGACGGCGGCCCCGGCCCAGGAATAAGTCAGGTCCATGGTATAGTCGACTATGGTGAGCATGACTTCCTTGTTCTGAAGGAAGCCCAGACCGGCGGGATTCCACCACATCGCACTGATATCGTCCACCACCGCGGTATAGGCGTTGCCCATGCCGATCCCGCGTGAGCCGACCGGGATGGTGAGGAACTCGGCCGCCCGTACCCCGACAAACGAGGAATTGGAAAGCCGCCCCTGGCCGAGATACTTGTCGAGGCCACTGTATTCCTGTCGCGCAACCCCCTGCGCGGCCAGCGGCAGGACGGTGGCCAGCAGCAGGCCGCAGCAGGCTCGGCAGAGCCTTTTTGCCAATCTTATTGACATATTAAACCTCCGTAAAGAGAACAAGGGATTATCCAGGTATCCGGTACAGTTCATGCTTGTCTCTCCATCAGTTGATAACATAGAACTTGCCGGTATGGGTTTTCCCCCGCTCGTCCGTCACATGATAAAAATACAGGCCGCTGGCCACGGTCTGGCCGTAGCGGTTGCGCATGTTCCAGGGCTCTGTGCCGCCATGATTGTCGAAGCCGCTGTATTTGTTCGGCTCGCTCTGGGTCAGACGATCCCAATCGGTGTAATTCCCCCAGCCGTAACGGTTGGCACCGATATGATTGAGAACGTTGACCAGGTTGCCGCCCAATGAGTAGATGCGGATCGTGCACTTGGCGGGCAGATTGATGAACTCGATTCGCTTGTCATTCGGTGAAAAATCCAGGAACGAGGAAGCGACATAGGGATTGGGCACCACGCTGATTTTCGAGAAATCCGCATCTTCCGGATCGATCGTCGTGGGCTTGATATCGATCTTCCACGAGTCTCCGGAGAACGGCGGATCCGGCCACTGTGTAAACGTTTTCCTGTCGGTACTCCAGGCGCCGAATGCATTGTCCAGCGTGAAAATGGTTCCGGCGGCCGGCATGCTGATTACACCACCCGTGCCCTGAACTCTCCAGAGCAGACCGTTGACCCAGATGCCGAATTCCGCGGAATTGGAGGAAGGCAGGCTGCTGACCATTTTCACAGTGCGCGCGGAGAAGGCCACCCCGTTGCGCATGTCATCATAGAGCCTTCCGCGGCCGCTCCAGGCTGTGGTAAAATTATCCAGGGTCACCAGACCCCAGCCATAGGTGTCCGGATATTCGACGAAATTCAGCGTTGAGCCGCGGGTCAGATCCTTAACCTCCAGGGTCAGGTTGCCGCCTCCGGCGTCTTTCCAGCTCAGGGTGAAACGGCCGGCCCGAATCTGACCGGCATGCGCAGGCGGGTACCCTCCGCGGGTAGCGGCCGTGGTCGAGGCGGAGTAGAGCACGAGAGTTCCGCCAGTGTAAATGCCGGCGTCCATATTCTTGACCTGGTTAACCCGGTGGTCGCCGTTTGACATGTACTGGATCTGGGTCTGCAGGCTGTAGAGCGATCCTTCGTTGTCATTCGGGCCGTTGTACAGGATTTCGACCGTGCCGGTACCGTTGCGCCGGCGTACCTGGAACTCCTGGGACTGTTTTGTATGGCTTCCATCCGTGAGGGTAAAAGTACGTGTGCCATAAAAATTCTCATCTGTTCCGACCACTCTGAACCCGCTGGACTCTATCACCAGAGAGCGCGGAGCGGTTATCTTCTCGGCGAGCACTGCCTCGAATTCGAAGTCCACCACCGGCGCCAGGTAAACCGGAGCGACAGTGAGCGCACCGGTTGCGCTGTCGGCCGAGAGCGGATAGCTCTGCTGGAAGATCGGCTCACCGGCCACCGGCCGGAAATTAATCTCACCGTCCACTCCCGCGGCCAGGAAATTCGAGGCCTCCGAGCGCGGCACCACGGTGTACAGGCCGCTCTCGCCAGGACGGTTCCAGGTCTTTGCGCTGGCTGTATCCGGCAGACTGAAAGTCTGTCCGGTGGCCACATCTATGTTTCTGTCATAAGGCACCAGCGCGTACCAGGCCCGCATGCCGTTACGCAGACGGTAGTACGGCCGGTCATTGTCGTACTTGTCGATATAGAAGAACGACAGGTTGTTGTCGCTCAAGCTGCACTTGTAGACCAATTCCGCGTGTGAGTTGTTGGGCCCGACAAAGTTGCGATAGAGGCGATAACCTTCGAAATCGTACTCGCGGTAGAGTCCATCCGGGTCCAGCTCCGGGTTCTGCTGCAGGAACTCGTAGTATGGGTCCGTGCTGCGCAGGTTGATATCGCTCCAGGTGATCATGACCTGGCGATCGCCGGGGATGATAGTCAGCGAGGGAGCGCTGGGCGTGGCCGGGGTAACGTACCCGCCATCGTAGACGATCTGGGCTACCTCGGAGTAATGCTCCAGCGGCGCCAGGGCTTCCTGCATTACCGGAGCATCGATATTGGCGATGTCAACGGTCGGCGCCACCAGCGGGGAAACCCCGGGGGGAGTAAACATGAACACCAGATCCATGCTGGTCGTGTCGCGCGGCATGAGATCGTGAATCTCGCCGTAGATGGGAGTAACTGCACCCTGTTCATTCCTGCCGCCCAATCCCCAGACCCATTGGTTGTAACGCTGGTCCGAGGGCTCGATCAGGCCCGGCCAGAACATAAGCTGCCTGCCGGTAAGGGGGTTGATCCGGTCGGCGGTAAACTTGTTCGGGTTCGCACCCATCATGGCGCGGTAACGGACTGCCGAGTTGCCAAGGCTGGAGCGGACCAGACCCCAGGTGGTCTCCACGCCGAATTCGGTGTTGGCGTCGGTGTGTACGTTCCTCAGTATCGCGGTCTCGCCGTTGTGCGAAGGCGCGCGCAGCACCTTGTAGCCCATCAGCGGCGGCGCCGGCGGGTTGAATTCGCTGATCGTTGGGGATTTGCACCAGTAGCCGAAAATCTCCTCGGCCGGATGATAAGCCCAGCCGGCGTTATTCCGGCCGTTGACCCCATAGCTTACCAGCCGCATGAATGGGATGTATAATGACCCGTAGATCTTGTAGCCGTCCGGCCAGCGCTCACCCAGAGCTCTGTAGTTAGCAGCAGCGTTGAACCTCAGGTACTCGGAGACGTTTTGAAACAGGACGTTGATATAAACCATGTTCGCACTTTCACCGTAATCCAGGAAATGGAAAGTATACCCGGAATACAAGCCCAGCGGCGTGCCATAGCCGTAGGTCGTGACAACGTCGCCGTAGTGCACGAACATGGTCTCTGCGCCATGGAGGTTCGGCGCACCGCTCGCTGAGCGGCCAATGCGGCCCTCGACCGGCCAGTCGGCCAGCTCATCGGCGTCGAGCGAGGACCAGACGCGGTTATAGGGTACGGATCCCAGCCGGCCGAGATTGGGCTCGGTGGTGGCGATCTGCATCACTTCGTCGTAATTATAGGCCGAGGCGTGCAGCATCACCACTCCCACTCCGCCGTCCGGAATGAGGATCGTATCGTTCGGGGTGCCGTCCCCATCAGTGTCGCGGGTCCCCGTATAACCGATTACACCGCAGTCGTTGTAGATCAGGTTGCCCGATCCGGCGGGGAACTGGATGGTATTGTTGACAGCGGCGTACCAGGGGCCGGCCCAGCCTCCTCCGCCTAGTCTTCCAATCCCCATCCCTGCATTGTTGCCCCGCGGTACTCTCTGCGTGAGCATCTCAGCGTAAAGCGCTCCTGCCGCCAGGCAGAGCAGCGCGGCCAGGACCGGGATTAGCGTAAGTTTCCTGCTTATTCTCATGATTTTTCTCCTGATTGACAGCCATTTCCGGTTCAAGTATTTCTGGAGCCGTTGCTCAGAATTTGAAATCGATACCGGTGCGCACCTGCCGGGCGAAACCCCAGTCGCGCTTGTCCATCGTATCCATCATCACCGCGTTGGCCAGAGCCCCCATGCCGGCTTCCTCCGAAGTCAGGATCCCGTCGCCGTTGAAATCCGCGTTGAACCGCATGCGGCGCTGCAGGTCGCTGGCGTTGATCTGGTCCCAGCGCAGGTCGACGCCGCCGGTCACGTGAATGTAATCCTCTAGCCGGAAGTCTCTGGGATAGGCGGTTTTG
>MFIX01000252.1:6783-18629 GCA_001780825.1 Candidatus Glassbacteria bacterium RIFCSPLOWO2_12_FULL_58_11
TGAGCCGCCGATATGGAAGCTCTTGTTGACCCGCAGGTCCAGGTTGGTGAACCAGCGCCCGCGATAGGCGGCCGGTACTCCCGGAGCGCTGCTTCCGGACTGCCCGCTCTGGAGCTGATAGACCGAATAGATACTCAAATCCCTGAGGAGAGGATTGAACCAGGTGCCGGCTTTAAAGCTCTCAGGGAATCGGTAGTTAAGCTGACCGGTGAACTTGTGCGTCCGGTCGCCGGTGGCGGGCCGCAGCTCGTCCGGCGGGAGATATATCTCGTTGGAGCTGGAGTTGTAGCCGGTGCTGCCCCCGCTCTCCGAGTTGCCGGTGGTGCGGACAAACTGCATGGTGTAGATCAGGTTGTAGGAGAAGTTGTTGGAGAAGCGCTTGCGCAGGCTGAGGTCGAAGCCCTTGACATTGCCGTTGTCGCGGTTCACGTAACCGCTGCTCCAGGTGCGGATGCGCTGCTCTCTCTGCCACTGGTAATAGTCGATGAAGTAGGCCCGGGTGGCCACGTCTCCGTCAACATCCCGGTAGTAGCTTACCAGGTCGAGAACCATGTCGTTGTTCAGCAGGTAGCTCACGCCAGTCTCGAACGCGTCGGTGCGGCTGTACCCGAGACCGCCCGGGTTGGAGCTGCCGCCGAATTCCTGATAGTTGAACAGCGCGTTGAAGCTGGGGAGCTGAGTGAAGGCGCCGTAGCTGAAACGCACCTGCGACTTGTCGGTCACCGGGAAAGCGACATCGAAGCGCGGCGACAGCTCGGTGAAGGTTTGCGGGCTCACGTTCTGGCCGTACGGGTCACTCTGGGTGATCCCCCAGTTGTCCACCGGCTGGAACTGGTCCCAGCGCAGTCCGTAGTCGAACACGAAATCACCCAGGTCGGTGCGGTTCTGCGCATAGATCGCGTAGATCTTGGGCTGGTAGTGGAACTCGTTGAGCTCATTGCGCTTGGTTGTGTGCTGACGGACGCGGAACAGGTCGTTGTCGAAGTTCGAAATCTGCACGCCCAGCTTGGCGCGGTTGAAACGGTTCAACTGCATATCGACATCGGCCTTATAGTTATTCTGCCACTCACGGCTGTAGCGGTACTGAAGGTTATAGACCTCATATTGGCCGAGCAGGAAAGGCGTCTGGTACGGCTCGCCGGTGTGGTTCTCAAAATTGCCGTCCGCATACCAGGTCTCGACTTCCTCGCGGGTCTGCTGGATCTCCCGGTTCGGGTAGCGCTCGGCTTCGAAGCGCACATCATGGACGCTCCAGCCCAGGAATGAGCTCTCACGCTTCCAGTCTGCGGCCTGCATTGAGGAGGCGATCTCATTGGTGCGGAAGCGGGTGTAGCGGAACTGAACCACCCCGCTCTTGGTGGCTCCACGCAGGAAGTCCCAGTCACCGCCGAAGAGCAGGTTGTTGGCCCGGACCCGGCGGGCGTGGCTCTGAGCCAGGTAGAGCTCCGTTCTCTCGGGGTCGTTCCTGAAGAACGGGCTCAGGCCCCAGGCCGCCTCCCATACGGGTGTGTCTTCCCGGGTGATAATCCCGGTCTGGAAATAGTTGCCGTTGCCCGCCGGACCCGAGGGGTAAGCGTACTGATTGCGCGACCACTGGTCGGAGGCGATCAGCTTGAGCCCGGGAAACGGGGTATAGGTTAACTTGCCGGTAACCAAAGTGCGATCGCCCCAGTTGCCGGGCAGGCGCACCGGGTTGGCCGGGCTGTAGAGCGACATGTTCTGGTCGGTCCTGGAGGCGTAGAACTCATGACCGGCTTTGAACATGTCCAGAGTGTAGGCCGGATTGCGCAGACCCAACACCGGGTCGTTGGCCACGGCGTCGTTCAGGTAGTCAACGAAATGCTGGTTAACCCCCCGGAAACCCTCATCGGCGTGGGTCGGCGTACGGTCGGCCTGGCCCTGGATTTCGCCCGAGGCGTGGAAATAAAGATTCGGCACAACTTTCACCGGCCCGCCGATATCCGTGCGGAGCTGATTGTAGCCGTAATCCCCGGTGCGCGGATTGATCTCATCGGTGGTGAAGCGCACGCCGCCGCGGAGGCGCTCGCCGCCTTCCTTGGTGACGATGTTGATGATACCGGCCTGGGCGTTGCCGTACTCGGCCTGGAACCCGCCGGTGATTATATCGACTTCCTCGACCGCATCTGCCGAGAACTCCAACGGTGTGGAGTCCTGTCCCTGGGCGCTGGTTTCGGCGGTTAGGGCGCCATCGTCAGTGCGTACCGTGCGAGCGGTGTAGTTGCGCACCATCACGCCATCGACAATCATGCCTTCCTGGCCGGGACGCCCGCCGCGGATACGCACCCCGCGCGCCAGCGCGCCGTCTCCGCCGCTGACAACCCCGGCTTGTTGGACCAGGAGGTCTTCGAGCACAGTAGCGGGGATTTCACTGAGCTGCTCGGGTGTTAGGCGGGATTTGGAAACGGTGTTGTCCCGTGGAACCATCCTTTCCGTCTCACCTTCAACGGTTATCCCCTCCAGCTGGACCACCGTAGAGCTCAATAAGGCGTTGACGGTAGTTGTCTGGCCGGCCAGGATCAGCTGGTTCTCCACCGTGGTCTTCTGGTAGCCGGTGAAGGTGAAAATTAGCGATCTCTGCCCGGGAGGTATATTTAGGATAAAATAGTAACCGTCAGCATTGGTTATATTCCCCAATCGAGTACCCTCGATCTGAACCTGGGCTCCGCTCAGGGGCTGGCCGGTATCCTTATCCCTGACAATTCCCTCTATCTTGCCAGTCGATAGCTGAGCCATCAAGCTGGAAACCAGGATCGAGGTGAACGTCAGCAGTGAGATCACTGCGAGTTTGAACCTTGTTTGCTGCATGCGATCCTCCACTTGAGGTTGGACATTCTCCTTCGGGTCATTTCGGGCGGGTGGAAACGGCGGTCTTGCCATCGGTCATAGGCTGATCTCCCTAGGTTTGAGGTTTCTCGAAACTGGAAAAATTGATGGAATGTCAAACCAGCCAGGTTAAAGCCGGTTCAATTACCTGTTTTCGGATGTTGTATCCAACCTGGATAACGTATCCAAGAAACTGAACAGGCTCAGTGGTTTCTTAAGAAAAACATCAGCGCCGTGTTCTAGAGCGCACTGTTCCAGATTTCCCTCCTTGCTACCGGTTACTACTATGATTGACGACCTTGGGGAGGATTCCCTGATCATGTCTATGATCTGAAGACCGAACAGGCCCGGCATGAACATGTCCGTTACCACGATGTCGAAAAACTCAGCCGATATTTTTTCAACCGCCTGCCTGGAATCTGAAACCGCCTGACAACTGAAGCCGGACCGCTCTATCGAATGGGAAAGCATCTCGAGAAACTCTCTATCATCATCGATCAGGATAATTTTTACTTTTTTCCCCTCAGCGGTGCCGCCATGGCCGGGCTTGGGCATATCCGCGTCTCCATTGCGTGGCTTCGAGTCGTGCTCATCTCAGCCTATATTGAATTGAACCGAAACGACAGCGCTCCGATCGTTCTTCTGACGACAGCCCACGATTCTCTTATCCATTACAAGGCAAGCGATCAGCGCACGACGGGTGGTATTCGTTCAAGCGTTGCCATCGTTTTTTTTGAAAGATTGACAAAAGCCGGCTGGAGTATTAACCGACAGTCTGGCCATAATCGTTAAGTACAACATTAGTGCCAACTTTTCTAATATAATATAAGTGTTTAACTAGCAGGAAGTTGAAGGATCGCGGTATTTGAGCGAGGAGTTATAATTAGAAAAATATTTTCAAGCTGAAATAATTTTTCTAGTAAATATTTTTCTAATTTATGATGTGGATTGGAAAAGGGATAAGGTGGGTACGGCTCAACTGCTCCTAAATTTCTTCCTCAGAGTAGGAAGGGAAATATTCAGGTATTTAGCAGCCCTGGTCTTGTTTCCCGCGAATTTATCAATTGCCTTTTTTATCACCACCGACTCGATGGATGCCAAATCCAGGCTGTCTTCAGGCATATGTATATTGATCATGCCGGAGGAATTTTCAGCACGCACCGCAGCAGGCGCTTTATCAAATCCTTTTGACAGGATAATGCACAGGTGTTCCGGCCTGATCTGATCGTCATCGTGAAGCAGCACTATTCTTTCGATTGAATTTTGCAGCTCTCGGATATTACCAGGCCAGTTGTAGCTTAACATAATTTCGAGAGCTTCAGGATGAATAGATTTGAAATGCCTTCTCATTCGTGCAGCGTACCGCCGCATGAACATTTGAGCCAAAGGTACGATCTCGTCTTTGCGATCTCTAAGGGGGGGAACGAATATTCTGCCGACATTCAAGCGGTAGAACATATCCTGCCTGAATTCTCCTTTTTCGACGAGCATTTCGAGGTTTCTGTTGGAAGCGCAAACCAGCCTGGCGTCGAGATTTATTTTCTTCAGCCCTCCCACCCGATAGAAATTTCTTTCCTGCAGAACTCTCAATAGTTTAGGTTGAAACTCAAGAGACATATCCCCGATTTCATCAATAAAAATGGTGCCTTTTTGAGCCAATTCAAATTTACCGATCTGTCCGGTCCTTTTGGCACCGGTGAACGCACCGCCTTCATAACCGAAAAGTTCATTTTCGAAGAGATTGGGGGGAATTGCCGAACAGTTTATCCCGACAAACGGTTCGTCTCGATTACTCCCGTTCTCGTGAATCAGCCTGGCGACTATTTCCTTGCCGGTTCCCGTTTCGCCCTCGACAAGAACAGTGACCGACAAATTTTCGCTGAATTTATGCGTCATATCGACAATCTTCTGCATCGCTTCAGAGAAAAGCCCCACCTCGCCGATGCCGGAAACTTCCAAATAGAGATTTCTCAATTGCTTCAGCTTCGAGGCGGTCTCCCGGGTAGCCTCCTCCACCCTCTGCTCAAAGTGGTGGGTCAGTTCGTAATTATCCCGGATTAACTGCTGATGCTCTACTACCCGATTGACCAGAGCAGTCAATTCGTTCAAGTCGAGCGGTTTGCGCAGATAGTCGTACGCGCCGACGCGTAAGGCCGCGATTGCGCTGTGCATATCGCCATGGGCGGTTATCAAGACAATATCCGCCGTCCGGCCCCCGGGAGTGATTTTCAGCCTTTTCACCAGCTCGATTCCATCCACTCCAGGCATCCTGATATCGGTAAGAACCAGTGGGTAAACCTCCGCACCAAAGCAGACAATCGCCTCTTCCGCATTAGAACACTGGGTCACCTGATGGCCAAGCGGGCCTTCGAGATGAGCAGCCAGCATTTCGCGGCCCAGATCATCATCATCTACAAGCAGGATTCTCATAACTCTTCACCTTGTCGGTTCTCTGAAGATAGCGGAATAGTGACTGTGAAATAAGCACCTCCACTTTCAATATTCCTCGCCGAAACGCTGCCGCCGAAGCCCTCGACAAACCGCTTGACTATTGCCAGGCCCAGCCCCATGCCCAGTTGAGGTTTTTTAGTCGAATAAAATGGATCGAACAGCTTTTGAACATTAATCCCAGGAAAACCAGGGCCGTTATCTATTACTTCGATAACTGCCTGACTTTTCAGCCGGTTAATTTTTATTTCAATTATTTTTTCAAGTTTATCTACAGTATCCAGCGCGTGTATCGCATTAACCACCAGATTCAGTATAACCTGTTCTAAATTCACCTTATTGCCTTCGATGACCAGCGAGGTGTCGGATTCTTCGATTTTCAAGGTAATATTATGTGCCTTTAATTGATGATCGACCAAAGTGATCGCATGCCTTATCGAAGCATTCAGCTCGAGCGGGGAAAACGACAACTCCGTGGGGGATGACCAATAGGTACGCATTTGTTCGATTATTTCAGATATCCGATTTACGTTGCCGGAGATAGATTCGAGCCACCGGCGAAAGTTATCCGGCAGGAGCCGGCTGTTGTTTTCATTCCAGATCACAACACTGTCCGCCGCAATTTTTATGTCGTTCAGAGGCTGGCTGATTTCATGCGTAATTCCGGCTGCAATCACGCCAATCGAGGCCATGCGCACTGACTTTTCAGCCAATTTTACCGCCTCTGTTCGTTTTTTTTCTGCAGCCAGCCTGCCATGAAACTCTCTATAACTCCACCACGCATTGAGCAGCATGCTGGTAATGGCTTTCAACATTTCCACTTCGTCCTTGCACCAGTCATTCCGCTCGCCTCTACCGAATCCGAACAACCCGACCAGCCCGCTGTTGAGCCTGAGAGCCGGGAATATGCAGATCGATCGCATACCAAACGAAAAGAAACAGTTTTCCGCTCCGTATTCCAGTTTGTCAGATTCAGGGCATAATAAAAAGTCCTCCTTTTTCAAGATCTCCAGGATGCTCATCGGGAATTTATCACAGTTATTTGTAATGTTCTGCACCCCCTGTTGCGTAATAAGGTAAACGGAGGAAAGAAAATTGTCCGTTATTATATCTCGTTCCATAATAATCACATGACTTATCCGCATCTTCCGGTTTAATAATCCCAGAATTTTGCCAATTTCTTCATAAGTCGAAGAGGTGGAATTCAAGGTGGAGGCGATCTCTACCAGAAAACTCTTGTCATTGAGCATCGATTCCATCATCGAATGCTCGTTTTTGAGCCGCTGGTTGGCTTCCAGCATGTCCTTAGTCCGTGCCACCACCAGTTTTTCGAGTATTATATACCGGTAAATGGCATAGGCCACCAGCAGCCATATCAGTGCTACAAGCAAAATACTGTAATCCATATACCGCCAATTCCGGAGGCAATTATAAAAATGAAAGGTAATTCCTAATTAACGCGGACCAAAAGCGACTTGGTTTAAGAATATTAAGTTTTCTTCAACATGTAAACTTTCAAGGGGTAGAGGTTTTAGTTGCGGTTGTTGAATTGGAAGCTTATCTCCCCCAGGTAAAGATGGAAGTATTTTTGGAGCAACTGACCATATCTTTGATTAAACTACTACCGGCTGAAGCCGGAAGATTTAGGGCGGCTTACTCGCTCGACCGGATGGAATCCGGCTCTCGCAGTCGCCTGCAAAGACATAAAACCAGCCCCTTCGGGGCATACTAAAGTCTTCGCCTTAAGGCGAGGGATTTTCTCCCATTCCCCGAATGGGACATTAAATATAAACTAGTCGGGTTTGGCTGATACATTATAAATTTAGGGTATCCGATCCATACAAGTTTTTCACAAAAAATGGAAGTACCCAACTTGATTTTATTCTGACTTAATTGCCTTTCCCCTAGTTTTCGATATAATCTCATATATTAATTCATCAGCAATTTTGAAGCCTTTTTCAATGCTTCATCCCTGAGCTGGGCATACCGCTGCGTCATTTGTGGGCTTTTATGAGAGAGGCGTTTCTGCAAAGTATACATATCCACTTGACCGCTGGAGGCTAACATAGAGGCATAAACATGCCGCAATCCGTGGAGAGCGCGAAATCCTTTTGGTAGACCGGCTCGATCCTTGATCCGGTTGACTTGATTTTTAATATCAGTGCGCTGCCGGCCACCTCTTCCCGGAAAAATATACGGATTATCTGTGCGAGGATGGCTTTTCAATAATCCACTGGTAGCTTCGTTGAACGGAATTTTCTGGTCTATACCGCCCTTAGGGTTTCGTATGTGGATGAACCCTCGATCATAGCCGATGTCTTCCCATCTTATTCTATATCGCATTCGAAATGGCATTAATCCAAGGCCAATTGGTTAAGCTTTTCATGACTTTCTTATTAGCAGCCATATTGCTCAAGCCAGATTCAGCTTGTAGCGTTGCGGCATCAAGCGAATCGAAAACACGGTTTAAGAAGTAGTTCAAACGCAACATGTTCCATATCAATTCTGCCGGATTCAGTTCAGGAGAGTAGGGTGGCAACGGCACCAAGGAAACATTCTCCGGAACCTTGAGTTCCTTACTTCTATGGGATGATGCACCATCTATGATCATGACGATGAATTCTTCCGGATGCGCCTCTTTGATCTGCTTCAGAAAGCAGGACATGCTTTCGGTATTCATTTTATCAGCAGTCATGAAGTCAAGGGTGCCATCCCAAGGGCTTACGGCGGCATATTCATACCGGAACTCCCTGATCAGAGCCAGACCGACAGTTGGCTTATGGGGTGCGGGTGCCCAACATGACCTGGGATCGCTCATGCGTCCAAATCGAGCCTCATCCTGAAACATCAGACGAACAGGCAGCTTATCATGATTTTTCAGGCAGGCGGTTTCCACAAGTTTGGGGAGTTCTTTTTAAACTCCTCCTGGGCTGCCGGGTCGCTCTGGGGATGCTTCGTGTCTGGTTGTACTTTTCGCCATCCGTGACGCGCCAATATACGATAGGTCGTTGATATTGGAATATCACGGCCCAATCGTTTAACCAGCGCTGCGTGGATGGGTGGAACAGTTAGCACGCCCCCGGCGGTTGCCGCGGATTCCCATTGAGCGAGAAATTCTCGCTCTTCGTCAATTGTCAGGCAACAACGACGTCGACCACCCCAGGTATTCCTGGAAATGCGGTCTTGATTGCGAAATGAACTAAGATTGCGAAAAATCGTACGCTCACTGATGCCGAGAATATCTGCCGCCTTCTCTGGATCAATACCAAGTTCGGCAATCAGTAAGACAGATAGCGCTTTTCGAAGTTCCGCCGCAGTCGTACATTGTTCCCTAAGATGACGGGCCTGAGCAAGTTCCTCGCTGCTTATTTGAGTTTTTCTCGCCATAGATCACCTCCATGGCGATAAAATATATGACTGCCAACTTGAATGCAAGTTAGAATTACTAAGTTTTTGAGGATTGATAGTCCAATCCACCTTCACTTTGCTCGCAAAACAAGACATCGGGTGCGCTTCAATGCCTATAGATTGTAAGCCCAGTTTCTTCGCTTCCACATTGGTGGTTCCAGTCCCGCAAAACGGGTCCAAGACCATCTGATCAGCTTCTAACCCGAATTTTTTTAGATACTCTCTTACGAGGTGAGGTGGAAAAGAGAGCACAAATCTGTACCAGTCGTGAACAACTCGATCTTTGGATTCGAGCTTATTGATAAGATTATTGTGTCTCGATAATCGGACATTGATCAAAGAACTATCGACATCAATTTGATGAGTTTCGGGGAATTTATTTTTAGCGGAATATTCTATTTTGCTATTTGACCCTCCAATTTTATAATAGATAAAATTAACATGCAGACTTTGCAACGAAATAAAAATTGCCTGCTATGCCGAAGTCATCTTTGGAGTAAAAATCGAAGATTACTGCGAAGAGCCTTTATTGACAGGCAACTCGAATTGTATTATAAGCTTAACCTTTGTTGTCTTCCCTGATTATTCTATACTGTACGACTTTACAGGCTGTAAACCTCAGCGGCTTTTCGGCAACTCAACAGCAAGCTTTCACGGCGCTGCGGACAATCGGTCTACCAGAGGAGGATACTATGAAAGGGATTGGCTCGGCGGCTGGAGCGCTTGGTTTTGTTATCATGCTGGCTGCTTTTTCTTTCTGCTCGCAATTGCGGGCCGAGGAGCTGAAATCTTTCAGCAAGGTGATCACCTCCCCCGAGGAGGAATTTGCAATCGAGGTGGCCGGGGCCCGCGACCCGGAGAATGTCGAGATAACGGTCGAGAACCTGGGCGACACCCCGGTTGTCGATCCGCGAATCACGGTCAACGGAAAGTTCGACTGGTACGATATCAACACGATGGTCGCCGAGATCACCAGGGACTGCACGACCGATGAGGAAAAGGCCATGGCGATCTGGGAATGGGTACATTGGAAAAGGTACCAGCGCTCTCCCGAGGACCACAGCGCCCTCCACCCGGTCCGGGCCATGAACGGCTATGGTTATGGGATCTGCGGCCATACCGCGGCCTGGCTTAAGGCGCTCTGCCTGGCCGCCGGGATTCAAGCCCGCGTGCAGGAAATCTGGGGGCATACGGTCAACGAGGCTTATTTTAATGGCGGCTGGCATTTCCTGGATGGCAATGTCAAAGTCTTCTACACTGCTCGCGATAACCGCACCCTGGCCAGTCTTGCCGAGCTGGAGAAAGATGGCTGGCTGATCCAGCGCACAATCCACGCCCATGATCCCTGGGTGCGGGTTAATCCGCCGAACGGCACCGGGGAGTATGAGCGTTATATCACCACCTGGAAGGATAATTACATCGAAGATGGCTACGACAGCGAGATCGCCAAAAACTACACCATGGCCTATACCCTGAAACCGGGCGAACGGCTGATTCGCTGGTGGGACCCGGTCCTGGGCAAATACGAGGGCCGCGACAAACGGCCCGAGATTCCTGAGCGCTATGCCAACGGCCAGTTGATCTGGGAACCGGACCTGCAGAAATTGGATGTCAAAGACTACCTGAACATTATCGAAAATGTCACCACCCATCAGCAAGACCACCAGGAGCCGGCGATCCATGTGGCCGAGCTCCAGGATGATTCCTATACCCGGCCCTCGCGTTTCACGGTCCCGGTCAAGAGCGCTTATCCGGTGATCGGCGGCAAATTCGAGTGCAAGCTGGTCAAGCAGGCCGGCGCCTCAGCCAGCATCTCTTATGGCACCCCCGACTTTGACCGCGGCGGCCTCTACACTTACCGCTGGGGCAGCGGGACCCAAGAGGTCAATCTCTATCTGGATCAATTCATCCTGAACCATGAGCCGGTTTACGACTACGAAATCGGGTTTACGCTGAACGGCAACGCCAGGGCAAAAAACCCGGCACAGGCGGGTGTGGACTGGTTCCGCACCACCAGCGACCTTCAGGTCTCCCCGCACGGCCTGCCGGCGCTCTCCCTGGGCAAGAATGTCATCCGCTACAGGGACAGCTCGAAAGGCGCTAAAAGCGTGAGGGTTACCTGGAAATGGCGCGAAAGAAACGATGACCATGCGCCGGGCCCGGTCAATGAGGCGGTCTCGGCAGCCGAATTCACCTCCCTGACCCCGACTTTGCAATGGAAAGCGGCCAAGGATGCGGACCCTGGGGACAAGGTCGAGGACTACCAGGTAATAGTAAGCCTCAGGCCGGACTGCCGCTGGCCGATATCGATGTCCCTCTACCGGAACCTGGGCTCAGACAAGAGCGAGTGGACTATGCCGGAAAGTTTCCTGAACCCGGGAACCGCTTATTACTGGAGAGTCCGGGCACGGGACAGCCACGGCGAGATCGGGCAGTGGGGGAAAATCTTCAGCTTCAGGACCACGGACCGGGCAAAGTAAAAGGCACTGGATGGAAAGGGCTTCTAGCGGTGCGGCCCCGGCATCCTTTTTGCCAGACCGGCTCGCGCGGGTGAATTGCCGGCGGAGCTATCGCAAAAAGGATGCCGGGGCCGCACCTTATGGTACTTTAAAATGCCTTTCGCATTTCAGCTTTTAAGGCCCCGGTTTCGCACCAACCTCGGACAATTTCACTCCTTCCAGTTGCCCCGCGGCACTCCGGCCTTGCCGCGAAACCCTCCCGGCTCCAGCCCGATCCGCAGCAGCTCGCGGTACATGATCAGGTGCGTGTCCAGGATTCCCTCGTAGCCGATCTCATAGTCCGGCCCCTGGACCCCGTGCGGACCCTCGAAAGTCATGGACAGAGCGCCGGAGACCTGATAGAGCGCATCTGTCAGGTCCATCGCCCATTCCGCTTTCGCCTCCTCCACTGTGCGCGAGAAATTGCAGGGTGGCACGCCTTCCTTTTTCATGACTGCCAGGTAGCGCTGGGCGATCTCGTAGTTGCGCTGTTTCATGGCCTCGGGGACCCAGGCGGCGATCAAGAACTCCCCGAGCTGTTCGTGGGAGTGTACATTGACCGCGCAGTCCGTGGCCTCGAGTTTGGCCAGGCGAAGAATGGCCCGGGTTTCCTCGGTCATCGGGAAGAACAGGTCATCGCACTGGATA
>MFIX01000253.1:0-4708 GCA_001780825.1 Candidatus Glassbacteria bacterium RIFCSPLOWO2_12_FULL_58_11
AGCATTTCGGCTATTACGCCCTGATGTACGATTGGATTTACGATGCTATGACCCCCGAACAGAGAATAAAATACGGCGATTACCTGTCGGTCTGGCTGAGATGGTACACCGGCCAGCCGGAGATCACCCTGCTTTACGGCGACTGGCTCTACAACCAGACCTGGGGCCCGGCGCACCTGAATATCGGCAATACCCGGGACGGGATCACGCCGAAGCTGTTTGTGGCTCTGGCGCTCTCCGGTTCCGGGGTCTCCCGCGAGGCGGACTGCAAGCAGTTTCTCGACTCATTCTACAACCGCATTCCGCCGGAATGTATCCCGCTGTTCGACCTGATGGGCGGAGTCTGGTCGGAAAGCTACGGGCACGGCAGCTATGGCCCGACCCGGGTCATCCCCTGGGCCTTCGAGGCCTGGCGCACGGCCACCGGGATCAACCTGTTCGAGCTTGGCACTCCGACCACTTATCTCAAGGAAATAAACCAGTGGGTCTATCACCTGACCGTGCCATTTTCCAACCGCACAGCCTATATCGATGACAATGACGGGGGGGAGCTGTACAGCAGTTGGATGCCCACCGCGCCGATCCTCGGGGCACGATATAAAGACCAAACCGCCAATTACGCAGCCGCGCATTACAACCGCGGCGGCTGGTCCACCTCCTGGAAAACCCTGCCCTGGCAGCGCCTGCTCTGCTACGACCCTTCGGTGCCTGAGAAAACTCCAGGCCAGGAAAACTGGCTCAGCGCCAGGCTGTTCACCGGCGCAGGGCATATTTACATGCGCAGCCGCTGGGATGACCCCAATGCCACCTGGGCCTTTTTCGGAGTGGGGCCGCTTTATGCCGGCCATTCGCGGGATGATGAGGGGAATTTCCTGATCGCCAGGAAGGGCTGGCTGGTTTTGCGCGCGGGCGGCGAGGGCCACAACGATGACGACTACTATGCGGGCGGCTCCATGCCGTTCAATATCGTGACAGTCTATGACAAGAATGAACAATACCGGCGCACCGACCCCGGCTCGGAGGCCCTGGCCGGCGGTGGAACGAAGAACGAGAATGACGGGGGCCTGATCCGCCGTGTCTATACCGGGCGCACCGCCGAGGGCGGAAACCGTCAGGAGCGCGGCCATATCACCGCTTTCAAGCATGACTGGCGCTACACCTACGCCGCGGCGGACATATCCCTGGGCTACACGAGGACAAAAATCAACGAGATTACCCGGCAGTTTTTCTACCTGCGCGGCCGGCGCGAGTTTTTCGTGATTTTCGACCGCGCCGACTCCAAAAGCGCGGCTTTCCCCAAGACCTGGCTCCTGCACATGCCCGCCGAGCCGAGTGTCAACGGGACCGGGACCACGCTCACCGCCGGCCACGTGTATTCGTACGCGGATGCCGATATCGCCACCTGGCTCAGCGACCCGGCCGGGATCAGCAGTGTCCTCTCCAGCGGGAAATCCAGGGCCTTTCTCAAGACCCTGCTGCCGGCCCAGCGGACAATCACCAAGCGTGGCGGCAGCGGCCATGACTTCTGGGGCAATCCGCATGAATCGACCGCGCAGTATAACCATTACGGCCAGGCCAGCGGCCAGATCCCTGTTGTACCCTGGCGCCTGGAGGTCGAGCCGGTGGTCCAGGCCAGCCGCGACTATTTCCTGCACGTGCTGGAGATCGCGGATGAAAACGATACCCAGATGTCGGATGTTTCGCTGCTTGACCAGAATCCGGATGAGTACGGAGTGCGGATTGTCCCGCGGGATAGCGAGCCGGTGGAGATCTATTTCAACCGTACGGGCGAGCTGAGCGGCCGGGTGAAATTCGCCGAGACTGGCCTGGAGCAACTGCCCACCGAGGTCGATACCCTGATCCAGAGCGGCGGCCGGGGGGATATCAACGGGGATGGCCGGCTGTCGATCATGGACGCGGTTGAGGTGCTGATAGCGGTCATTAAAAACTCAGAGCATACGCGGTACGATTTTAACCAGGATGGTGTTTGCAGTATAGCGGATGTAATCGAGCTTCTTTTTTATGTCCGGAAGAGCGCCGAGTACCCGGCTCTGGCCGGAAATACAGAATAAAGCGAGCCAGCGGAACGGCTTTGAAAATCAAGAGGGGGTTGCCCGGAAATCCGGGACAGCCTCTTTTATTAAAAATTAACTTTTTTGCTTTTAATAAGAAACTCAGGGCCAAAGTAATGCAATGAATTTCCTCGCAGCAAGCTCCGATAAACCGGGACAAGCCGCGAGGTGTCTGATTAAATCCCCCTGTATCCCCCTTTGGCAAAGGGGGGCGGGGGGGATTTAAGCTTTTGCCTTTATTGGATTACTGCTTACCCCGCAGCAAGCCCCGATAAATCGGTGCAAGCTCCGGGGAATCCTTTTCGATTAAAGCCATTCATTCCTGAAAAAATTCAAACAACCTCCGCGCGATTATTTTCCTGTCCGGCCGCCTGACAGAGCGGCTATGCCCGAGCCGCATTTCCCGGCCCGCTGGTCGAGCAGCAACTGCAGGGCGTCGGCAATCGTGTTCCGGCCGTCCCGGTTGTAATCCCCTCGTCCATCCTCGGGCTCGTCCCGTTTCATGAGCAGCAACTGCATGAAATCAGTCCGGCCGGAGATCCCGTCCAGGTCGAAATCGCAGCATTGCCGCGTCGCGGCGGGCGCGGCCGCCAGAGGTCCGACATAATCGGTGCTGATCACCAGGTTGTCGAACCAGCAGGTGTTATCCTGGCGCGACTCGTGGATATATACGCTGAACCAGAACAGATTGAGCTTGAGGAAATCCACATCCCTCCAGCGGATATCTTTCTGATTGTATATCTTTACGCCGTCGATCCAGAAGGCCTGCTCACCGTCATGGACCCCGGGCTGGTTAAGCTTGACCATGAACTCGAAACAGTACCAGCGGTTGCGCTCGATCAGGAAAGGCACCCGGGGTTGGAACTGGTTGCCCCAGTAATAGCCATCCGGCGAGGCGGTCATCTCCGGGAAGTAGGTATAAAAGTTCATGGCCCCCGGAGGCGGATAGCGGCCCCAGCCGCGCCAAGTCTCGAGGCTGGTAGCGAAAAAGTCCCGTCCCGTCGGCCTCAAACCGGCCTTACCCGAGGCGGACCATTTGTCATAAATCGAGTTCCCGCCGATCAGAACCCAGTGCATGAAATTGCCCTGGTCGAAATCCGCGGAAAACTTGGCGTACCAGCGGTAGTAGAGCTGGTCATAGCCGGGCATGAACCAGTGCGCTGTTTGGGCCAGAGCCACCTGGCCGCCATTGGCCACGGCGGTCAGGCGCAGCGACCTTGTCCCCTCAAAAACATATTCCGAGCGGGTCTCCAGTTCCGCATCTCCCTGGCGGGTGGCTTTAATCTCCTCCCAGTGATCCGACAGGTTTCCAGTCTCGAAATCATCTGAAAAAATGATCTCACCTCTCAGCCTTCCGGCGAACAGCACCAGAAGAAGTAGCTGCGATGCAAGATAAAGCGCGAGGCAGTTATTATTAAATTCCTTCATGATAGTCTCCGGCGCAGGTTCAAGCGTCCTAAAATACTCATCTCAAACGCTTGAGCCTCCCGCCATGATTTTCAGCAGCGCCAGCAGGTCGAAAATATCCGCCCGGCCATCCTGGTTGAGGTCCGAATTCGCGGTGCGGTCCGGGTCGGTATCAATGCCGCCCAGGACCTTAAGCAGGCTCAACAGGTCGTAAATATCCACCTTATCATCGGCGTTGACATCCCCGGGAAAGCGCCTGCGGGCGATCACCTTGTAATCGCCGCTCCGGCTGAAAGTGAAAGTCCAGCCGCCGAGAAGGACCTCCAGCGCCCCGGCTGTCTCCTTTACCTCGACCTCCGGACCGGTCTCCGGCACAGCGCCATCGCCGGTGTCCAGCAGGTGCACCAGGGTCAGCGAGTCCAGGGCCGGGTAACTGTAACGGCCGCGCCAGGTGTTCACAGTGGTGGCCTGGAAGGAGGGTGCGCTCCCCTGAGGCAGCAGAGGCCGGCAGCGCAGCCAGCTCTTGCCGTTGGAGACAGTCAGCCTTCCATCCGCCGTGTCCGGTGCTGCGGCCAACTCCATGAGCCAGTCCACCTGCGTCAGAGACCCACCCGAGGGCGCCTTAAGCTGATCGACCACGATAAATTTATCCGGCCGCACGAAAAGCACCTGACGCACACAGCTTTGCACTAGGTCCGGGGTATATGCCTGAGTGTACTGGCCGGACGCCGCGGCCCAACCGCCGCCCTCCCCGTAAAAGAGAAAATCCCCGGTGTCCAGTTTCTGGTTCTGAGTGAGATTGGATTTGAAGTCCCCCAGAGAGCCGTGGTCCTGGCCGTGCACCGTCCGTTGATTCTGCAGTGTGCTGAATGGGCCTTTGATCTGCAGGGTGCTGTGGACATCGCTGGGCTGCTGCGGCCCATTGACCTGGTTATAGACCAATGGATCGGTGGCCAGGAGCCCGTTGCGGTAAACAGTAAATCCGCCCTGGTCGTAATGGTTATGATCGCCGTAGTGGTCCTTGACGCCGAACGAGACCACGGTAGCGGTGTCCGTCCAACTGCTGCGGGCCAGGAAGTGCCCGCCTTGGGTTCCCCCGCCGGCAACATAGCTCAGCGGCGGCTCAACCGGGGTGACTGTCAGATTTTTCGTATAGATCATGTAAAAAACCTCGGTAATGCCGTAAAAACGCCCCGTGCCGCGCTTGCCGGCCAGCCACTGGCCGAAAT
>MFIX01000253.1:4739-10918 GCA_001780825.1 Candidatus Glassbacteria bacterium RIFCSPLOWO2_12_FULL_58_11
GAGCGCATCCAGCACTCCCGCCATCTCGTGGGTCACCCCGCCATTGGGCCCGCCGATCACATCACCCCAGGGCACGTAGCGCATGTCCGGCAGCACGCTGTGGATCACGTTCAGGAAGGCCCGGCGCAGCCAGTCCCCCTGCTCGGACTCGATCCGGCCCACCAGGTCCTGCTCGAAAGCGCTCTGGGCGGCCAGCACCGGCCAGACCGAACCGGAGAAATCATACAGCGACCAGTAGCCCAGGCTCTCGCTGGGCAGGCCCTGAAGGTATTCCGAACCCGGGTAGAGTCGGTTATTGAGCCAGTCCCGGACCTTGTCGTACACGGTGTCCGAGCGGGCTTCCTCTCCCGCGGTCGCCAGGGCCCAGAGCGCTGTCCCGCAGGCCGACATCCAGATGTAGTTGTGGAATATATGGTCGTAGCTGTAAGTGAACCCGTCGATACTGGCCAACTGGCCGACCTGATAGCGGACATTAATTTTATCGATCGGCGAAAACCCCGGATAATTGAAAATCCAGTCGTAAGCCAGGGCATACTCCATCAGGGGGAAGTACACATCGAATGTGTCGCCGGCCCTGGCGTAACGGTATCGTTTAAGCAGGGCTACCGCCGTATCCCCGGCCGCGGTGTCGCCGGTCAACTGCCAGACCAGGGCCTGGCAGGCCGCGTTTTTCTCCTGCTTGAGCTTGTCCAGCATGGCCGCATACTCGGGAGCATCGGTCGAGCCGCGAAGCTGCTCCAGCGATACGGCATAGGGAGTCGCCTCGGGCCGCAGCAGCAGCCGCGGATGGTCGGTCTTGATCTGCTCTTTGGGCGGGAGAATCTCGAGGGCGGACAGCGGTCCGGCGGCGATCAGAATAAGCAATCCGCTCAGAACCAGTTTTCCAATACGATGCGCCGACATAATTTACTCCTGGATGATTTTTTGCAAGAGGCGAGTCAGCCGGGCGAAAATACTGCGCGGTAACTGTGATAGGCGTAAATCCATATTAACAAATTGCCGGGGCCGGGGCAATAAAACTGCTGACGGGATTTTAATGGCCGAAGAAGGCTTGATTCCCGGCCCGAAATGAACTATGCTATCCAGGCACCGATCAATGAATAATCCTATTGGGGATTATTCGAAAATATTGCATGTAAACGTATTATGTAGGGCGGCGCCTCCGCATGAGCGCCCGCTAACCATTTAGAAATTTCCCGATACGGGCGGACACAGGGGTCCGCCCCATAAGCTCTAAGTTGTTTTTGTTGACAGTTAATCTTTAGAATGTTTTGAATGACACGCCCCGTCGACTGCGTCGCCACCCCTCTTTGTAGAGAGGAATTAAATGCCCGTCATTCGGGCACTTGCGCATCGACCTCGCAACAGCGGGAAAAGTCCCCTCTGGAGAGGGGTGCCCGCGAAGCGGGCGGGGTGTGTAAATCTTTCAGTCACAAGGATTATATATTACATCATCATTTATAAAAATTTGTGAGTTATTGAAAGTAATCCGGCTCAAAATGTAGAAACAACTTAGCGCTTATAGGGGGCCACCCCTACCGGATATTGCGGAAATTGCTCGAAAATCCTGGTCATTAATCATCTGCTCACTTTTTAGCTCTTTTAGGGAGGAGAACCATGTTCAGCAGAATCGCCCTGTTCCTGTCTCTGATTTCCCTCGCAGTTTTTTCTCAGGCGCTTCCGGCGGCGGATTATCCGGTGTACCCTATCCCGCAGCAGCTCGAGCTGACCGGCGGCCCTTTGGACCTGACCCAGGCCGGGATTGTGATTACCCACGGCCCTTACGCCGAGCTTTCAGCCCTGGCGCATTATCTTTCGCGGGAAACAGCCTCCCGCTTCCAGGTCAGCCTGACCTGCCGGAGCGCGGAGGGCAGCGGCGCGGAAAAAGGACAGATAATTCTCGGCCTGCTCTCCGACCCCGATATTCAGCAGTACCTGGCCGCCTCCGGCCTGGCTCGCGACATTCAATGGGAGGTTCCCGAGGGCTACCGCCTGGCAATCACTCCTGAGCAGGCTGTGATTGCCGGACAGGACCTGAGCGGACTGTTTTACGGAGTGCAGAGTTTCATCCAGCTTGTCGACTCACCGCAGCCGGGTACGGCAATGGTTAACGGCGCCCGGATCAGCGACCGGCCCTTCAAGCCGATCCGCGGAGTGCACGTTTACCTGCCCTCGCATGATAATATTCCCTTTTTCAAGAATTATATCCGGACCATGGCCCATTTTAAGATAAACACTTTGATTCTCGAGGTGGGCGGCGGCATGCGCCTGGACCGTCACCCCGAGGTCAACCTCGCATGGGAGAATTTCTGCCGGTCCTTTTACGATATGGGCGACCCGAACCTCAGATACGGCGAGCAGGTCCCGCTGGGTCCCCAGGGCCGCTTTCAGGCCTCAGTGCACACCGAGCTGGCCGGAGGAAACTGGCTGAGCAAGGAGGAGGTCCGCGAGATTGTCGAATTCGCCCGCCAGAACCACATGAATGTCGTCCCGGAGATCCAGTCGCTGAGCCACGCCTACTACCTGGTGCTGGCCCACCGCGATATCGCCGAGATTCCCGAGGCGGACTGGCCCGATTCCTATGATGCCGCCAATCCGAAATCCTACGAGCTGCTGTTCGATGTGATCGATGAGTACCTTGAGGTGATCCGGCCGCAGTGGGTGCATATCGGCCATGATGAATGGCGCGCCGGGATCAAGGGCGATACAGGCCAGCTCTACGGCGAGGATGTGCTCAAGATTTCCCGCTATCTTCAATCGCGCGGAGTGGGAACCATGATGTGGGCCGACCACCTGATCGAAGGGCACAACTTGGAAGGCCGGGTGCCGGAACCGCCGAAAACCGGAGTCTGGTACGCCTATCCCTCGACCAAAGGCGCGGCGGAGCTGATCGCCGCGGAGAACAAGGACATCCTGATGCTCAACTGGTCCTGGAGTTTTGTCCCGACCTCCGATGAACAGTTAAAGAGCCGCGGCTGGAAGGCGATTTTCGGCAATTTCGACGGTGACAGGCAGTATGAAAACTGGCCGAAAAGACTGGCGCCCAAAGAGATTCTGGGGGCTGAGATGTCCACCTGGTGCATGTCGGATGAGCTCAGCTACGGCCAGAACGGCAGCCTGCTGAACATGCTGCTTAGCGAAAACCTGCTCTGGTCCGAGCACACTCCCGCCCTGGAGGAACTGCAGGAATACCTGTCGGTCAAGATGCCCGGAATCCGCGAACAGCTCTCCGGCCAGCCGCTGCCCTCGCTGGATGTCATGCGCAAGCGGCCCGGCTATACATTCGCCCCGCTGAATATTTCCGCGAACGGCAATACCGGCCGGCAAGCAGTGGGCAAGATCGACCTAAGCCCGGTGCCGTCGGGGAAAATAAATTACAACGGCTGGCAGTTCACGCTCGGCCAGGGCGACAAGGCATTCCTGACTGTCCGCGGCGGGGAGCAGACGGGCGGGATTTCGGTGGGCACAAATGCCTCAAGCCTGATATTCTTGCAGGTCTGCACGGGCAAGGGCGCGAGGGAGAGCACCTATGCCAGCAACTATCCGGAGGACACGGCGGAGCTGCTGGGCTACTACATGGTAAAATACGAGGATGGCCTCGAGGAGAGCGTGCCGATCCGCTATGGAAGGAATATCCTCGACTTTGGCGGCGGGTTCGCCGGCCAGCTCTATTTCGCCCCGGCGGTCAAGCTCGGAGCGGACAAGGCCGGCAAACCGGTCCTGGCTTATGCCTATGAATGGATCAACCCGAGGCCGAACCGGCAGATCAAATCCGTGAGCCTGGCCGGGCTGAACGTTAAAAGCTCTTCCAGCCCGGTACTGCTGGCCCTGACCGCGGTAAAGCCGCCATTTACCAGATAAACGGCCGACCGCCGCTCAGTTTTTCACCAGCGCCAGGAGCTGATCCACGTGATGGTTCAGGTGCTCGAAATACCCGTCTATCAGCTCGTCCAGGCGCAGACGGTCGCGGGGCGGTTTGTTCCAGTAAGCGGTGCAGATCACGCCCAGCTTCTGCTCCGGGATATGCGCGATGATATTTGCCAGGAGCAGATTGTAGTTCGCCCATAAGGCTACGAGCACCGGCCATTCGATATTCTTATAGCCGGCGGCCTCCACCCAGTGAGTCTGGTTGTAGGAGGGGAAATCGAGGAACTCCACCTCCTGGGCGCGCACGAAGCGCTGATGGTTATTGGCCGCCGAATCTATCAGATGGCCGAGAATCTGTTTCGGCGCCCAGTGGCCCGGCTCCAGGGGGCTGGAAGCCTGGGTCTCGCTGATTCGTTCGAGCTGTTTCCTTGCCGCCTGTATGTCTTTCAGGTACGATTGCCGGTTAATGCTGGCCATGCCTGAATGCCTCCTTCCACTTTCCGGGTTAATTGCAGCGCAGCCATTTGAGACCGTTTCAGCCTATTGTACTGTTTGTGGCCCGCTGCTCCAATTTACTGTTCCCGGCGGCCGGATGCCAGAGCCTTTTACGCCGGTCAGCTCATCCCCCAGGTCGGCGCGGGCTTGCCTGCCGTACTCCTGAAGCTGGGCCACCACCTCGGGATAGTTAGCGCTGAGATCGGTGGTTTCGGCAAAGTCGCTCTGCATGTCGTAGAGCGTCAGCCCGATCTCCTTATAGGAGTATTCCACCGGCATGCCGCCTGTCCCGCCAGGATGGCCGTCCAGGGTCCGGTAGGTGTGGGGGAACTGCAGTTTCCAGCGCGGCGTGCGCACGGCCTGGAGCCCGCCCATGTAGTAGCAGTACCAGACCTCCCAGGGCGATTTCGCGCCCTCCTGTCCAATGATCAGCGGCCAGATATCGTGCCCGTCGATCTTGTGCTCCGGCAGCTTTCCCCCGGCCAGCCCGGCGAAAGTGGGGAACAGGTCCATGGTGGTCGCCAGCTCATTGCAGACAAGCCCCGTCGGAATCTTGCCGGGCCAGCGCATGATACAGGGCTCGCGCATCCCGCCCTCGAACATGGTGCCCTTGCCTTCGCGCAGCGGTCCGGTGCTGCCGGCATGGTCACCGTAAGAGAGCCAGGGGCCATTGTCTGAGGTATAAACTATCAGCGTGTTCTTGTCGATTCCCTGGGCCTTGAGAGTCTCGATTACCTGGCCCGTGCTCCAGTCAATCTCCTCGATAACATCGCCGAACAGGCCGCGCTCGGTTTTGCCCCGGAAGCGGTTCGAGACAAAGAGCGGCACGTGCGGCATGTTGTGCGCCAGATAGAGGAAAAACGGTCCGGACTTATGGCGCTGGATGAAATCCACCGCCCGCTCGGTATACCAGGTGGTCAGCATGCTCTGGTCTTCGAGCCAGGCCAGGACCTTGTTGTTCTGGATCAGCGGCAGGGGACCATAATCCTTGCCCGCGGTGGGATGGTTGGGCCACATATCGTTGGAATAGGGCAGGCCGAAATACTCATCGAACCCGTGGCGCAGCGGCAGGAACTGCGGATGGTCGCCCAGGTGCCACTTGCCGATAATCCCCGTGGCGTAGCCCTGCTCCCGGAGCATTTCCGCGATAGTGACCTCGCTGTCATTTATCCCGACCGGGGAATGCGGCCCCAGCGCGCCGAGGATACTCACCCGCTCCGGGTAGCAGCCGGTCAGCAGACCGGCCCGCGAGGCTGAGCAGACCGCTGTCGCCGCGTGAAAATCGGTGAACATTACGCCCTCATCGGCCATCCGGTCCAGATTGGGGGTGACATAGCCCTTAGCGCCGTACTTGCCCGTATCGCCGTATCCCTCGTCATCGCAGAATATCACGATGATATTGGGCTTTGATTGCGCCTGACCTGCCGGGAGGCCGCGCTCTTTTACGCAGCCCGCGAGCATTGCGCCGGTCGTGGCGCCCAACAGGCCGAGAAAGTCTCTTCTCGAAAAGGATTCGCTCATTTTTCGCTCCGGATGCTGAAGGTTTTTGCCCAAATTCGAGGATCTGACAAGGCTGGAAATTATCGGAAGGGTATATTGTTCTACGAGAATAATGTCGCAATGTTGCTTTGAAAGATATTTTTCATAGTGCCGTTGTGCAAATTATTAAATCAATCTGAAATTTACAATGGTTGATAACCTTGAATTCTTTACCCTCCAGTGGTATCGTCTCAGGAAATAGCTAAACTTTTGAACAATTACTTTTAAGGCGCAAATCTCTTTTCCCGTTTAATCATAATAAATTCCGTCTGCTTTTC
>MFIX01000254.1:0-10752 GCA_001780825.1 Candidatus Glassbacteria bacterium RIFCSPLOWO2_12_FULL_58_11
CTTTATGAACACTTCCGAAATTTCTAGCGCCTCCGCAAGGGTTTCCGCGGTCAGCATATTCGGGTGGTAGCGCGCATTGACCAGCAGGGCGGTCTGTTCCAGAGTAAATTCCAGTCCGGCCATTCCTTTCAGGTTCCTCCAGGTCAGCTCGTTCTGTTCCTTCTCTCTTCGGGCCAGGCCAGTGGACCTGGAATAGGATTCCGGGTAATTCCGGTACACCATCAGCGGGACTTTCATATTGTAAATCTTCAAACCGGCGATAATCATTCTGGAGTACAGGTCCCAGTCCTCCAGTCCGCTTAAGATTTCAGGGTCATAGGCGCCGATTTTCCTGAATACCCCGGCCGAGAGCATCACTGAGCTGTTGGCCATCGAATTTTCGATGATTGTCCGGATAGCGATTGCCTCCGGCTCCGAGGGTGTTTTTACCAGCCTGAGAAAATTCCCCGCGGCATCGATCTCTTTATACCAGGACCCGACTCCGGACAGACCGGGGTTCCGCTCGAGAAAAGCGTACTCTTTTTCGAGGCGGTTCTGGTGGAAAATATCATCGTGGTTCGCCAGAGCGATATATTTGCCGCGTGCCAGCTCGAGGCCGTGGTTGATTGTCGCCGAAATCTTGAGGTTGCGCTCGTTGTGCACCAGCCGGATCCGCGGGTCGCTGAAAGACTCGACCACTTTCACGGTATCGTCCGTGCTGGCATCATTGACAATGATCAGCTCGAAATCGGGGAATGACTGCCCGAGCAGGCTCCCGATGCATTGCCCGATATACTGCGCGCCGTTGTAAACCGGCATAACTACCGAAATAGGAGGGGGCTGGCTGGTCAAGCGAAGCTCCTTAATGGCTGCAGGAAAATAGAATCGTAATCGAAATATTACGGCCAGGCTCAGCCACAAACATTCGGCACATATCCGCCAGGCGGATGTTGATAATATACAAACAGCTATAAATATGTCAGCAAAAAAAGTTGACCCGCGGAAGAGCTGGCCGTATTTCGGCACAAAGTATGCTAAGCTATAAATAAGCGCCTGACTGTCCGCCGGAATTCGGTGCGACAGCCGGTGACGGGAACCAGACTGTCTTTGCGCCCGGCGAATTTCTTTCGGATTCTATCGGCAGGCATTATTTTGAACGTCATGTGGCGCCTGGCGCGTGCTTATCCAGGATAACTTTTACCGGATTTCCGCATGGCTGGAAAAAATTTTGCATTTATCGGCGTAGCCGGCTTTATCGCCCCGCGCCACCTGACCGCTATCAAGCAGACCGGCAACCGCTTGGTAGCCGCTGTCGATCCGCACGATTCGGTGGGGATTCTGGATAGCTATTTTTCCGAAGTCAGCTTTTTCACCGAGTTCGAGCGATTCGACCGTCATATCGAGAAACTGCGCCGCCAAAGCGAGCCGGAACGGGTCCACTACGTGAGCATCTGCTCGCCCAATTACCTGCATGATGCCCACATCCGGTTCGCCCTGCGGGTCGGCGCTGAGGCGATCTGCGAAAAGCCGCTGGTGCTAAACCCCTGGAACTGCGATGTCCTTCAGGAACTGGAACGTGAATTCAGCACGCGGATTCACACCATCTTGCAGTTACGGCTGCACCCGCTGCTCCGCGATCTGAAAGAGTCTCTCGGAAGCGAGCCGGGGGGAAAGAAACATGAGGTAAGCCTGACATACATCTCGGCGCGGGGCAAGTGGTACCAGTATTCCTGGAAGGGCAGCCGGGAGCGCTCCGGCGGGCTGGCGACCAATATCGGGATTCATTTTTTCGACCTGTTGCTCTGGCTGTTCGGACCGGTCGAACACAGCGAGGTGCACTACGAGGACCCGCTGAAAACCTCCGGCTACCTGGAGCTGGAGCGGGCGAAAATCCGCTGGTACCTCTCGATTGACCGCAACGACCTGCCGCTTGAGAATGCCGGTGAACAGAGCGGCACATTTCGCTCGATCCGGATCGATGACCGGGAAATCGAATTTTCCGAGGGCTTCCGGGACCTTCACACCCTCTCTTACGAAAACATCCTCTCCGGCCACGGTTTCGGAATCGAGGATGCCCGGCCCTCGATCCAGCTCACGCACAACATCCGCAATTCCACGCCTACCGGGATCACCCCGGACTCCCATCCTCTGCTCGAAAATGCGCTGAGAAAATAACTCCGCCGCTAAGGACTTTTCACTCACCCATCGGATAGCCTGGATGGCCTGGCCGGGTTGCCTGAGAAAGAGGTTTTGTCCGCCCGCTATGGACCGGAATTGAATGGCGGCTCAATCCTCCTTGCCGGAGATATAGGTTTCGTATTTTCCGCTGGCGGTGCTTAGAATTACAGTTTTGCAGCCCTGGCTTTTCAGGGTGTCGCTCAAGGGAATGGGCGGGAACGAGCTGATAATCTTGACCAGCTCGCCCGGCTTAATGCTGCGGGCCAGTCCGGTTACCTTGTTCAGCGGGTGCTCGCCCTTTTTCAGGTATTCATCCGCATCGATTGTCTCGATTACCTTGCTGGAATCGAGCCAGGCGGGCCGCTCGGTCCCGACAGCCGTGTCCGCTGAGGCTCCCGCGTTCAGCCCAGCGTCCTCGCCGGGGGTGAACTTCTGGCCTGCCGCCAGGCGCAGCGCTCCGACAAGGCCGGCCACCGGAATCCGGGCGATCGCCGCGGCCTTTTCCAATGTCGCTACCTTGGCGACAGTCCGGCGCAGAAGCGGGTTCTTCAGCTTGTCAAACATCGGCGCCTGGGCGATCAGCACCTCCTCCAGCTGCGGATAAGCCTCCAGCAGCTCGCCGATTCTGGTCTGCGGATTTATAATTAACTGTTCCGCCATTTGTGTATCTCCCTTCGATTAATGTCCGGTATCCGGCAGGCGCTTTTCGCCTTCGAGCTTGCGCAGCGCAGTCAAATCCTGGGTGACCTCGAGAGTGCCCAGGTACTTGCCCTGCTCATCCCGAACCGCGAAATAGCGGATGTGGATAAACACGCCCTCTTTCTGGATCCAGAACTCGGCCACGTCCTCTTTGCCGGAGCGGAAATCGCCGACAATTTTTTCCACGGTGTGCACGCTTTTCGGCGGGTGGCAATGCTGCACTTTCCGGCCGATAATAGTCTTGCTGCGCGAGAATATTCTTTTCGTGCCCTCGGAGAAAAAGGCCACCCGGTCCTGGTCATCCACGAAAGTGAGGTCCACTGGCAAGGCTTTCAACAGGCCGCGCAACTGCTCGAATTTCAGGCTGCCGGTCTCGAACATCAGCGCTTCTTCCTGACCCAGGGCCGCCGCTTTCAGCGGTTCGGAGGGTTTCGGGGGACGGTACTCATCCGCGGGTTCGACCAGGCACCAGCCGTATTCCGGCGAGTGGGTCCAGATCTCGCCCCACTCGCCCTCGGTCAGGGTTTGAAGCGCCATGGGGAACAGGATTTCCTTTTCCTTGAATGTCATCTCCTGCACCGCATCCAGGGCCGAGGCGGCGACAGTTTCGGCGACCAGCTTCCACTCTCCGGCGGAGGCTCCGCTCTCGCCGAGCGCCTCGCCCAGAGCCTTGAGCAGCTCGCGGACCTCATCATCTTTGCCCCACATTACCTTGGAGGGGCCGGTTACCCCGTGGCGCTCCAGGCAGGGGAAAAGCAGGTTCTCCTTGCGACGGTAATGCTTGTCCACGTCCATCAGGTTGTTGAAATGCCCGCGGAACTCCCCGAGCAGCCCGGCCGGGCTGTCCTCATCTTTCAAGCCGCCGATCCGGGCCAGGATTTCGAGCATCCGGCCGACATGCTCCAGCAAAGCCTCGTTTTCCTTGCGCAGGGTGTCCACCGGGTGGCCGGGCGGGACATCCATGGGCCGCGACTCGACGATCAGGTCGCGCAGCACCTTGGAGTGCAGGTCGCACATTGACTGAACCTCCTCCACCGGCATTCCGTCGGCCATCAGCTCCTGTTCCATGGCCGCGATTTCAGTCGAATCGGTCTGGCTGACCAGCTCCTTGAGCTCCTGGCGGACATTTTCCGCCGGCTCCCCGCTGTGCAGCTTCTTGATAATCGTTTTCAGCGTCCTGATCCGCTGGGCCTTATTGTCGATTATTTCGCTCATTCCCCTCTCCGCGAACGAATGTTGGTTTTGTCAGAAAAAATTCTCGTGTTAAGGAATATACATAAATAACGCAGGAATTCAAAAAAGTAACACATTCTCAAGCCGGACAAGGGAGACTTGAATATAATGCCCATCAGGTGGAAAAGATGCACACACTGGCCGGCCTGTAGTACATTATAGACTTGACAGTGGATTGTTCCGCGAGAAGATTACATTTGACGCTTTCGATGGTATTTTGCCGCGGGCGCGCTTACCCGTTGGGCGGAATCCCGGCCTCGACAGCGTTCTTCAGAGAAGACTCCAGCCTCGTTTAGCGATCCATGTCATTGAAAATCTTTTTCGCCAGGAGCTAGTCATGCGCCGTCAATTTATCTGCCTCGGTTTATCGATTATCCTTCTGGCCGGCTGCTCCGGCCGGAACAGCCGCGGGGTCTCGCTCAAGTTTGTGGATGCGCTCGACCTTCCCTGCGCGGTGGATTCGCTGGATGAGCTTGTCGCACCACAGACCGCGCTCGCTGTCGGCGAATACGAGTCCGCGGCTTTCCTGCTCGAGACGGGTGAACCGCTGAACCAGGAGCCGATCAGTTTGAAAGGCCTGCCCGCGGACATGAGCGTGGAAATTCACCGAGTCGCGCCCTACCGCCGGAAGCTGCGCGGCGAGCGGGAAATCACCAGTCCCTACCTGCTCGAAAGAAGCTACACGGTATCCGCCGCGGCCGGAGATAAGGCGGTCTATTACCTGACATTCAAGACCGGAGCGCAGACCCCGCCCGGAGACTATCCGCTCGAGCTGAGCCTGGCCGGGGCCTCGGCCGCCCTGACTTTGAAAGTCCGGCCATTCAAGCTGTACGAAGACCCCGATATATTCTACGGAGCCTTCTGTGGGGCGCGGGATGTCGATATCACGCCGGCGCAGCTTGCCGACCTGGCCCAACGAGGGTTCGATGCGCTCCAGTTCTTCTGGGGCAGTGTCTCGGTGGGCCTGGCCAATGTGGATGACAGCCTGGCGATCGATTTTACCACAGTCGACCGCTGGATGGAGGATTTCCGCAAGGCCGGGATGGCCGGCCCTGTCGTCTGGTCCATGGGCAATGACCATCGCAGCCACCTGGAAAACCGTCTGGCCGGCCTGTTCAACCTCTCCCGGAAAAAGCCTGAAACAATCGACGGCAAGACCCTGGATTTCGCCGATATCCACAACCCCAGGCTGAACAGCCTGCTGAAACAGGTGTTCCTGGCGATCCGTGACCATGCGAAGGAGAAAGGCTGGCCCGAGATCGTTTTCATTATCTACGATGAGCCGACCGAGCGCCTGATGGCCGAGCATGAGGACCGCTACCGTCTGTTGAAATCTTTCTGGCCCGAGCTGCGGATCTACGGAGTAACCATGGACCGTATCGAGTGGGCCGCGGCGATAAGCCACATGGTGGATATCTTTGTCGCCAATGGGGATTTCGATAAGATCAGCGCCCTGGCGGACAGCACCGGCAAGCCTTTCTGGCTCTATGGCTCGGGCTCCAGCCGCAATGCCGCCGCCCTGCGCCACAGCTACGCCTGGACTCCCTGGGCGCACCGGGCGAAAGGGGTCTGGTTCTGGGCCTACAATTACGGCAATGGTGACCCGTACGATGATTTTGACGGCTCCCTGGCGGAGAGCTCGGCCAGCATGGTCTGGCCCCCCCGCACTCCCGGCGATCCGCCGGTCTACTCGGTCTCCTGGGAGGGGATGCGCGAGGCCGCGGATGACATGCGCTATATCACCACCCTGGAGTATCTGCTCAAAAACAGCCAATCGTCACGCGCCGGGGAAATCCGGGCCGAGCTGGAAAAAATCCGTGCCTCGGTGCCCCAGGGCAGAATGGAGCAGGTGCTGGGCGGCGAGGCGCAGGACCGGGTGCAAGTGCTCGAGGGCCGCAAATATGTAGTGGGCCTGCGCGAGAAAGTGGCCGGCTGGATCGAGGAGCTGCTGAAAGAAGAAAAAGAGCCTTTCGGGCCGGTGCGGCTCTGAATTTTCGAAGCAAAACAAACCTACTTTAGTTTCCGTGCGGGCTGAAATACTGTTATATTTAATTAACTCAGGACTCAGGGGATGCTGGTGGATAATAAGCTGTATTATGGCGACAACCTGGAAATATTGCAGAAGTACGTCGAGGATGAATCGGTTGATCTGATTTATCTCGATCCGCCGTTTAATTCCAACCAGGACTACAACGTTCTATTTTCCGAGAAAAATGGTTCCCAGGCCGCCTCGCAGATCAAGGCCTTCGAGGATACCTGGCGCTGGGACCAGGCCGCGGTTGAGGCTTTCCAGAATGTTGTCGAGAATGGGCCGGAAAAGGTGGCTCTGGCGATGCAAGCTTTCCGTCAGATGCTTGGCGCGAATGACATGCTGGCCTATCTGTCGATGATGGCGCCCAGGCTGGTGGAATTGCAGCGAGTGTTAAAGGAAACCGGCAGCATCTATCTGCATTGCGACCCGACAGCCAGCCATTACCTGAAAATGCTGATGGATGCGGTATTTGGTCTGATAAATTTCAGAAATGAAATTGTTTGGTTAAGAACGACACCGAAATCGCATATCAAGAAAAGATTTTCGAATGCGCACGATAGCATACTTTTTTATTCAAAATCTGAAAACTCAAAATTCCATTTGACTTACCGCCCGCACGACCAGTCCTATCTTGATAAATTTTATAGGTTTACTGAGCCAGAAACTGGAAGAAGGTACAGAATCGGTGATCTCACAAATCCAAATAAGCATAGACCCAATCTGACGTATGAATTTAAAGGTGTCACCCGGGTTTGGCGCTGGACAAAAGAAAGGATGCTGAAAGCGGAGAAGGACGGCCGGATTGTTTGGGAACCTGGAAAGGTTCCAGGATACAAAAGATATTTGGATGAAATGCCGGGTACGCCGTTTACCTCTGTTTGGACGGATATCCGGCCAATTCAGTCGCAAGCTGCTGAAAGACTCGGCTATCCCACCCAAAAACCGGAAGCCCTGCTTGAAAGGATAATCAAGGCCAGCAGTAAAGAGAAAGAGGTGGTCCTCGACCCCTTCTGCGGTTGCGGGACTGCCATCGCTGTGGCGCAAAAGCTGAAAAGGAAATGGATCGGTATAGATATTACACACCTGGCGATTTCTCTGATGAAACACAGGCTCCATAATACCTTCGGTGAAAAAATTAAAAATAAATATGAGATTATCGGCGAGCCAGTATCCCTTCCGGATGCGGAATCCCTGGCTAAAGAGGATGCCTATCAGTTCCAGTGGTGGGCACTGAGCCTGGTGATGGCGCGACCGGTGGAGAAAAGAAAAGGCGCGGATAAAGGGATCGACGGCCGGCTGTTTTTCCATGATGACCCAAAGACACCGACCAAACAAATCGTTATCTCGGTCAAATCCGGCCATACTGGCGTGGCCCATATCCGGGACCTGCGCGGAGTGCTGGAGCGGGAAAAAGCTGTCATCGGTGTCCTTATCACCCTGCAGGAACCCACCCGGCCCATGCGAGCGGAGGCGGCAGGGGCGGGTATATATGAGTCTCCCACCTGGCGCACCCGGCATCCGGTATTGCAGATCTTGACGATTCAGGAACTTCTGGAAGGGAAGGGAATAGATTATCCGCCGCCGTCTCAGGTTAATGTCACCTTTAAAAAGGCGAAAAAAGAAGTCGAGGTCAATAACGACCGGCAAAATGAATTAGAACTGGATCAATAGCTGCCTGAACCATTACTTTATAGTTCTCCAACAGAGTCGTAACTGCCGCAATCTATAATGGTTAATCCATTAACTTTATTAAGATTAAGATATTGCATCTGCCCTGTTGAATTGAGTTTCGTAATTCTCCTGCCTTGTATTATTTAGATAAATATTCGCTCAAGCCTCTTACTGTCCAATCGAGCCTGCTCAGGTATCATTTTTCTCTTCAGGAGGCCCCCGCATGGATAAAATGTCGCGCCGTGATTTCACCCGCCTGGGCGCTACGCTCGCCCTCGGAACGCTCGCCTCCGGAGGCCGGGCCAGGGCCGAGTTGAGCCAGGACCGCCCCAACGTGATTTTTTTCATGAGCGATGACCAGCGCTGGGATAGCCTGAGCTGCGCTGGCAATCCTTTTTTCAAGACCCCGAACATCGACCGGATTGCCAATGAGGGCGCCTATTTCAGCAACTGCTTTGTCACCAACTCGCTCTGCGGACCCAGCCGCGCCACCTGTCTGACCGGCAAATACTCCCACAACACGGGAGTCCGGTTCAACGAGGGGACATTCCCGCTGGAAGAGACCACTTTTCTCGAGCGCGCCCGTGACCATGGCTACCTGAGCGCTTTCGTCGGCAAGTGGCACAACAAGCCCTGGGGCCGTGACCGTAACCTCGACTACTATTTCGGTTTCCGCGGCCAGGGCGAGTATGTCGACCCCCTGATACGGGAGAACGATGGCCCCGAGAAAAAATACGAGGGCTGGGTCGAGGACATCCTGGCTGACCATACAATGGGCTTTATCCGCCGGGCCAAAGAGGCGGGCAAACCGTTCATGCTCTGCCACTGGTTCAAGACTCCGCACCAGGGCTGCGTGCCGGCCAGGCGCCACGGGAACCTTTACAGCGACATTGACTTCCCCAAACCCCCGACTTTCAATACCAACTACCAGGGCAAGCCCAGGGCGGTCCGCGAGGCGGACATGAAAATCGGCGGGAAAGGGGAGTATTCCTATGTTCAGGACTGGAACAAGTTTGTCCGCGACTACTACCGGGTGCTGACCGGCGTGGATGAAAATGTCGGCCGCATCCTGGACCTGCTTGATGAGCTGGGGATTGCCGAAAATACGCTGGTGATTTACACTTCGGACAATGGCTATTTCCTCGGCGAGCACGGCTTTTTCGACAAGCGGCTGATGTACGAACCCAGCCTGCGCCTGCCGCTGGTCATGCGCTACCCCAGGGCGATCAAGCCCGGCACGCGGATCGAGCGGTTCGCGCTCAATATCGATTTCATGCCTACTCTCCTGGATTTCGCCGGGATGCCGGTCCCCAAAGAGGTGGATGGAAAAAGCCTGCGGCCCCTGCTCGGGGGCCAGCCGGTCGAGTGGCGCGAAGACTTCCTGTACGAGTACTACGAATACCCGGGCTGGCACATGGTTAGGCCGAACAAGGGCGTGCGCGACAAGCGCTGGAAATATATCGAGTACTACGACTTCCCGGACCACGAGTTCGAGCTCTACGACCTTCAGAACGACCCGCTGGAGGAGCATAATCTTTACGGCGATACAAAGTATGCCGGCGAGGTCGAGCGGCTCAAACAGCGGCTGGTGGATTTGCGCATCGAGAGCGGCGACCCGGACCTGAAATTCGAGTGAGCGGCCCGGTTGACTGTAGTGTTACCTCAGGTCCCAAAAATACGGCCCATTGAATCGTAGGGGCGATTCGCGAATCGCCTCATTTCAAAAACTTCATCTGACATCCGGCATACCGAATGGGTAGACATATTCCGGAGCGTAAAACTACGCTTAAATCTCGCAGAGCTGTTCTTATCCTGAGCGCCGCGCTGCTCCTCTTCCAGCTGCCCCTGACAGCCCAGAATGCCACCCTGCGGCTGAATCTTTCCGATCCCACCGGCTATCAGGGCTTCCGGCCGGAGACCTTTCTGATCGAGCGGACCGCAACGCTTGCTTTAGCCGGCAACCTGGAGAAACTCACCCCGCTGGGCGATTTCCTGACCCGCTCCGGGATCAATCCTAAAAAGCTGCCGGACAAGCTGGGCATTGACGGCAACCATTACGCGCGGGCCTCGACCAGTCTCTCCGCGGCCACGGATGGCCGCCGGCTCAGGCTGCGTGTGGACTGCGAGGAGCCGTTTCCGGATAAAATGGGACGTGAGATCAGCGAGGAGTACTTCGGTGATGACCGTGTCGAGATTTTGCTCGACCTGGAACACAACCACCACGACTTTTTCCGGATCACGGTCTGGCCGGATGGCAAGAATTCGGCGGTCTGCCTTCAGACCCGCGAAAACCACCTGGCCTGGGACCGGCGCTCGGCAGAGCTAAGCGAGCGCAAGCTCGATTACCAGGTAAATGTCAGCCGCGAAAGCCGGGGCTGGAGGGCGCAGGTGGATATTGTCATCCTGGCTGGGGGGAAGCAGCCCGGGCCCTGGCGGGTACTGGGATTCAATGCGATCCGTCAGCGGGGCGTGTACGGCGATGAGGTCACCATGTGGTGCCCGGACCGCATGCATGTCGGCGCGCCGCTCTATTTCGGCGACCTTTACCTGGGCGCTCCGCCGCTGGTGGTCTCGGAAGTCCGGCTCGGCCGGGTCTGCTGGGGCGATAACCGGGGCGAGCTGGTCTGTGCTCCGGTCGGGAAGAATCTCGCGCTTGGGGTGGTCAGCTACAACTACAAGGGTGTCTATGAGCGCGGCAGCTTTCCTCTGGACCGCGAGCGGACCGCCTTTACTTACCGGATCGATCCGCATGAGCTGATGCACTCCTCACTGGAGCTGACTGTCGGCGGCCGGCGCTGGGGCAGCTATGAGTTCGGCTGGAAGCGCAGCATCCTGATCACCCACCGTCCCACTGGCAGGTTCGAGGCGCCCCGGCCCGCGGCCGGAGACCCGGACTACTACTGGAAGTACTGCCGCTACATCCTGGACCGCCTGCCGCTTTTCGAGCGCTCCGCGGATGG
>MFIX01000254.1:10851-11270 GCA_001780825.1 Candidatus Glassbacteria bacterium RIFCSPLOWO2_12_FULL_58_11
GTCAGCTCCGGAGTCGGCGCGGGGATCGCCGAGATGGGCGATGGACTGGAAATCCTGCGGGTGGGGGCCGCTTTCTGCGACGCCTATGGCTCCCTGCTGCGTGACCTGCTGCATAAAATCCGCGATTCCCGCGGAATGCCTTTCGAGTCCTGCGTGGTGAACTTTGTCCCCAATGCGAAGAATTCCTTTGGCTGGCCCCATCACTGGCTGACCGGCGTGGTTTATCGCGGGGAAATCGCCCTGCTGGACTCGGAGCTGGGCATTATCTATGTGCTGCCTGAGGAGGGCCGCCTGGCTACGTTAAAGGAATTGCTGGCCCGCCCCGCCCTGGCCGATCTGAGCGCCTATGGGCTGTCCGAATATTACGCGGACCACAAGCTGGAGGATTTCAAGGTCCGCGAGGTGGCCGATTTCTGGAA
>MFIX01000254.1:11362-13187 GCA_001780825.1 Candidatus Glassbacteria bacterium RIFCSPLOWO2_12_FULL_58_11
ACGCATGCGTCGCCCCTACATTTACCCCAATCCACTTTTAAGGAACAAAATCAGAAATTTTTTTGATTTAAGGCTCACATTTGCGTGCATTTTACCTGCTTCTCCTCTCCCCGGGGGTAAGGAATGCATATCCGCTCCGCAGTCTTTTTCAGCCTGATAGTCCTTCTCTGCGCCTCCTGCAACCAATCCCGCCTGCTGCCTGATCTGGCTTCCAACACCTGGACCGAGATCAGCCGCGACAGGTTCGGCGCCCGCCGCCACTCCTCTTTCCGCTATGTCCCGGACCAGGGCTATTTCCTGCTCTGGGGCTACTTGGGCTTTGTCACCGAGTACTACGGCAACCCGGAGGTGCCCTACCAGGACAATACCGAGTACGACATAGTTACATTCGACCCCCGCGAGGGCCACTGGCGCAGCCAGTTCCCCTTCGAGAAGGAGCGGGAGTGGGGCCGCGAGCTGCCGCCCATGCACCAGTGCGATTCCTACCAGGGGATCACCACCGGCAGCTACCGTCCGCAGCTTAAAGAGCGCGAGGGAGTCCTGCGGCCGGATCTGAACCTGATCTTTGATCAGTTGGCCTATGACAGTCCGCGCTGCCGGATGATCTATTTCACCGGCGGCCGGACATTTGCCTATGATATAAAAAAGCGCGCCTGGTCGGATGCCTGTCCGGGAGCCGGCCCGCCGCCCGTGCAGGGCGGCTCGCTGTGCTTCGACCCGTTCAACGAGGAGATCGTGCTGAGCGGCGGGGGACATGTCGCCGAGCTGGGCAAGACGGGCCGGCTTGCCGGTTACACCGGCACCTGGCTATACGACCGTAAGACCGGCCAATGGCGTTCCGGCGCAAGTGGGCTGGAGCCGCCGCCTCGGATGGCCTCCCGCCTGGTCTGCGATACGAAAGATAAAGTCCTGGTCCTTTTCGGCGGGGATGGCCAGAGCCGCTACCTGGCGGATACCTGGATTTATGATACCGGCACCCGCCAGTGGCGCGCCGCAAAGGCCACCGGGGGACCCCCGGCGCGGGCCGGACATTTTACGGTTTACGATCCGGACACCGGCTGGGTAATTATCGGCGGGGGGTACAACCGCGAGGAGCTGACCGACATGTGGGCCTACTCGGTATCCGAGGACCGCTGGCGCAGGCTCAAGGGCGAGGTTCCCACCGGCTGGTATATCACCGCAGATATTGTCCCGGAGCAGGGCCTGATTGTCCTGACTTCCTCGAGCAAGACTACGGGAGATGATTCAAATTGCAATGAAATCTATCCCGTACGCACCACCTATGCTTTCCAAATCGAGCCGCAAAGCCTGGTGGATGAATCTTTCCGGCCTGTAGCGCAGCAGGACGTACTGAAACGCTCGGAAGCGGAGGCGGCGGAGGGTTCGCAGCCCGACCCGGAAAGAAGAAAGAGCCAGCTCGAAAGGCTCAAAAACATGCCGGTCAACCGCTGGGTCGAGCTGGACACTCCCGGAAGGTACGGCATGCTGCGTACTTGGGGCTCCTGTTCATTCGATACAGACCGCGGCAGAATCATCTACTGGGGTGGGGGGCACTGCGGCTATGGCGGGAATGATTATGATTTCTATGATGTCGAACAGAATACCTGGATTTCATCGCCGCTGATCGCCGAGTTCCCCGAGCGGGCCTGGGATAAGGGCATTAACGCGGCCGGGGTGACTTTCGCCGGCGCTCCCTGGATCCGCCACGGAAGGAAAATCTACGCTTATGATCCAGTAAGCCGGAAGGTCATAAACATGAAATTTATCCTGCTGACCTCCGGCTATAATCCACCGGGCCTGGCGGATTATGAGCCGCGCAATCTGG
>MFIX01000254.1:13221-14219 GCA_001780825.1 Candidatus Glassbacteria bacterium RIFCSPLOWO2_12_FULL_58_11
GTGGGTAACCTGGAGTTTCGACCCGGACTCCGCGCGCTGGGACCTTGTCTGCTCGGCGGTCCCCGGGCTCGACCTGACTGTCAGTACGCCGCGGGGGGTGATGGCGGTGGATTACAACTGGGGGGCGATCAACAGCCGGAATCGTAGCGCCGAGGTTGAATTCAATGGCGAAAAAGTGATTGAAAATTCCGTCTGCCTGCTCGATGTCGCCGGGCGGTCTTGGAAAAAAATCTCCGGCGGGGGTCCCTGGCCGCAGAACCTTTACGAAATGAGCGCCCTGGTATACGACTCGAAGCGAGCCTGCCTGTACCTTCACGGCGGCGGGCCTGAGCGAGATGAGCTCTGGAGCTTCGACCCGGCCGCGGGAAGCTGGCGCAACCTGAATCCCCGCCTGGGCTGGGGAAGCGGCAAAGGCAAGCCGCCGGTCTGCCGGCGCGAGGCGGTCTATCTCCCGAAACAGGACCTGCTGTTCACTTGCAGCTACCCCTCCGGGCCGACTGCCGAGCCGGAAACGTTCATTTACCGCCCCGGCTCCAATCTCTGGCAGAAAGTCGAGATAGCGCCGCCCGAGGGAAGAACCGTGGAGGATCTGGTTGCGCAGAACCGCTCCATGACCTATGATCCGCAGCACGATCTGATCCTGATGGTGCTGGGCGAGCGCGCCGGGGACCTGAGCCGCGCCGTGGTCTATGCCCTGCGCTATGACCAGCGCAGCGCCAGATTGGTCAACTAGGCGATTGGATTCGAACTTTAAAAAAACGGCGGCCCCCCTGGAGCCGCCGTTTTTGTTAACTCTTTTACATTATTTATGTTCCGTAGGGGCATCCCCGATTAAATCGGGGCGCCCCTACGTGGCCGCATCCACATCCAGCCTTACTCCTGGTACACCACTTTCCCGCCGACAATGGTCATTTTTACTTTCATGTCCTTGATCTCATCCACCGGGCAGGTGAGCAGGTCTTTCTCCAGCACCGCCATATCGGCCAGCTTGCCCGGCT
>MFIX01000255.1 GCA_001780825.1 Candidatus Glassbacteria bacterium RIFCSPLOWO2_12_FULL_58_11
CAGGGCAAATAGCAGCCTAGCCGCGCCCCTGCGTTTCGAATCCTCGATCCCGGCCAGCAGGTTTTCCGCGCTTTTTTCGCCCATGCGCTCCAGGCCGGCCAGCTCCTCTTTATTCAGCGTATAAAGCCCGGCCACATCCCGGACTAGATCTTTCTCGACCACCTGATCGACCAGGGCCGGCCCCGCGCCCTCGATATCCATCGCCCCGCGGCTGGTAAAGTGCCTGATCCGCTCCTTGACCTGGGCCGGGCAGGCGGCATTGCTGCAGCGCCGCACCACCTCTCCGGGCTCGCGCACCGCCCGGCTGCCGCAGACCGGACAGGAATCGGGCATCCGGTAGGGTTGCGAGTCGGCGGGCCGGGCCTTGAGATCGACCGCGGTCACTTTGGGAATGATATCCCCGCCTTTTTCGATCCAGACCCAATCGCCGACCCGGATGTCTTTGCGCTCGATCTCATCCTCATTGTGCAGGGTTGCATTGGAAACCGTGGTCCCGGCGAGAAACACCGGCTCGAGACGGGCGGTAGGGGTCAGCGCTCCGGTGCGGCCGACCTGGATCTCGATCGCCAGCAGGCGGGTCCGGGCCTGCTCGGCGGCGAACTTGTAGGCCATGGCCCAGCGCGGGGCCTTGGAGGTTCTTCCCAGCCTCTCGCGCAGGTCCAGATGGTCGAGTTTGACCACCACCCCGTCGATATTGTAATCCAGCTCCTCGCGCAGCTCGGCCCATCTGCGGCAATAGCCGATCACCTGTTTGATTCCCACGCAGGAGCACCAGTTCGGGTTCACCGGGAAACCGGCCTCCTTGAGCCAGGAGAGGACCTGACTGTGACTGTAGAACCGGGGCCGGGCGCCGGGCCAGCCCGCGCCCAGCAATTGATAAATAAAGAGTTTCAATGGCCTTTTCGCGGTCAACGAGCTGTCGAGCAGGCGCAGGCTGCCGGCCGCGGAGTTACGGGGATTGGCGAATTCTGGCTCTCCGGCCTCGCGGCGCTGAGCATTGACCCGCTCCAGGCCGCTGCGGGTCATATAGACCTCGCCGCGCACCTCGAGCAGCCCCGGCAACGGCGGAGAAAGATTTTCGCCTTTCAGTTTCAGCGGCAGGCTGCGCACGGTCCGCAAATTTGCGGTCACATCCTCGCCAGTGCGGCCATCCCCCCGGGTCGCGCCCTGGACAAAGACGCCGTTTTCATAGCGCAGGCTCACCCCCAGCCCGTCGAACTTGAGCTCGGCCACATAGTCGAACGGCCCCTCCTCGCCCAGGCCGCGGGCGATCCTCCGGTCGAACTCGATCAGCTCTTCCTCGCTGTAGGAGTTGTCCAGGCTCAGCATCGGCTCGCCGTGGGCCACCTGGGCGAAACCCTCCAGCGGCCTTCCGCCGACCCGCCGGGTGGGGCTGTCCGGAGTGGTCAGCTCGGAGTGCTCCTCCTCCAGACGCTTCAATTCCGCATACAGCCGGTCGTACTCGAAATCCGCGACCTGGGGATCATCCAGCACGTAATAGGAGTAGTCGTACTTTCGGAGCAGCTCGCGCAGCTCCTCCACACGCCCGGCCGGACTGCTTTCCTGCATCTCGATTCTCCGGCAATAAACGCCTGACTCATGACCGGAACTCGCCGCGGCTTCCGCTCCGGCATAAAAATGCTCGAAAGTATATCAGATTAACATTGAAGTCGGGCGGGAGCGCTGTCAACTAGTACTTGTCAGCGGCAAACGCGCTATTCAGGAAGTCTCTCGCCAGCCCGGAGCAGGGGGCGGCGCGCGCATGAAAACCATGCGCAGCTGGACCGCCGGGGTGCTCCCGGCGGTCCAGCCTGTGCAGAATGCACAGGCGCCGCCCCCACCTGCAGCGCCAGGAATTCCACCACGGCCAGGTATTAGGTAAAGGTATACTTACCATAGGCTGTAGGCAATCGCGGTGTAGAACATCCAGTCCTGGCGGCGGATGGGTGGATCGTGCAGCGGCGGACGGCTGTTGTAGCGGCCTTCGAGGTTGAGCTTGAGGTCGAAATTGCCGGTCAGCTTATTGGTGAGCGAAGCGTTGAAGTTGAGCAGGTAATCCTGGGTCTTATCAAAACGCGGCTTCCAGACCACGCTCTGCTCCAGGCGGGTCCGGCTGTTAAAAGTCCAGCGCAGGTCCTCGCCGGCCAGGTAATGGCCTTTGGTGCGGCGCGGCTGGTAACGCAGGTACTCGGTCACCGGGTTGGCGCCCAGGTTGAAATGCAGACTGCATTTCCGGCGGTTGATCGCCGAAATACCGACTCCCAGGCCGGGGGCCATCCGCAGATCGATCCCGGCCTGGCGGTTATAATCCAGGTCCAGGGCGACAAAATAGAAGAAGCGGCGGTTCTGATCGCGCTCGAATTTGTTCTTGAATGAGCCTTTCTGCGACCTTCCGCCATCGCTGGAATTGGTGCTGGTGACCGAGGAATTGGAATTGAAGCGGGCCTTCTCGCCCTTCCGGTTCAAGTCGAGTGTCGAGACAAACGACTGCTGGCTGCTGTTGCCCCGGTTGACTGTCAGCCCCAGGCCGAAACTGCCCTCCCAAGGCTCGGCTGGCGCCTCATTGGCGGCGGTTGCCGGTTTAGTCCCGGCCGGCAAGCCGGAAGCCGGCTTTGCCGGAGGGCGCAAAAGGGAATTGACCAGGCTCTTGAGCGAATCGGCGGCCCGGGCGAGCGAGTCGGCGCTGAGCAGGAGGCTGTCGGTGTTTACCGGCTGAGTCGGCGGATCATCCGCTTCCGGCGGCCGGGCAAGCAGCACACCGCCGCTAAGCGCGGCACAGAATAAAAGAAGTATCGGTGAGGTTTTGTTCATCCGGTTTTTGAAGCTTAACTTATTCTTTAGGTTTCGTATGGTCAGGGTGGGCCTAAAATACCGGCGGCGGAGCTTGCGGTCAATGAATCCGCCTCATTTGTGGCCCAATAATCGAAGGTCAGCTTGATCTCTTTGCCCCATATAGGGTATAATAAGTTGATCCCCCCGTCTGATAAAGCTCGGCTGCAAGCCTAACTTGTTGATACATAAAGAGAAAGGGGATAATAAAAATAGGAAGTTCCACGGGCACAGGATTTGCTTTCCCCTGACATCGCCTGCCGGGGCGGTGCTAACCACGATCAAGAGGTGATGATGCTGAGACAGCCGGTCAAATTACTTCGGCTTACTATCGCTGCCCTGGCCGCGGGGACTTTATTCCGTTGCCAGACGCAGTGGATCGATAGACCCGGGCTTGCCGCCGCTCTGTTCGGCGGGACAGCCTATGCCGCGGAGGCTCCGGTTTCCCAGGGCCTGGCCGCGGCCCGCCAGTTGAACCAGGCTTTCGTGGAGATCGCGGGAAGGGTCACCCCGACAGTGGTAAGTATCAGCAGCTCGCGGACCAGCCATTCGCGCAACCGCCAGCCGGGGCAGACCCTGGTATCCATGGGCAGCGGTGTGATCGTCTCGCCGGACGGTTTTATCCTGACCAACAACCACGTGATCGCCGAGGCCGAGGACATCCAGGTCGTGCTGCTCGACGGCCGGACCTACGAGGCTTCAGTGGTCGGCACAGATTACACCACGGATGTCGCCGTGCTCAAGGCGCGCAACCTGGAGCCGCGAGCCAACCTCCCGGTAATCCGTTTCGGCGACAGCGATTCCTCCAGGATCGGCGCCTGGGTCATGGCGATCGGCAACCCGATGGAGCTGGGTATTTCGGTGACCGCCGGAATTATCAGCGCCGAGAGCCGGAAGATAGATATCCTGAGCGACAACCCGCTCAACCGCCAGAATAATGTCGACCTTTCGATTGAAAGCTTCATCCAGACAGATGCGGTGATCAATCCAGGCAACTCGGGCGGCGCCCTGGTAAACCTGGATGGCGAGCTGATCGGCATAAATACCGCTATCGCCAGCCGGACCGGCCTGTACCAGGGGTACGGGTTCGCCATCCCGATTAACCTGGCGCGGCGGGTGATGGAGGATTTGATCCAGTACGGCCGGGTGATCCGGCCGGTGCTGGGAGTGGTGATCAAGAGCCTGGACCCGGTTGGAGCGCGGGCACTGGGCCTGGAGAACCCCCAGGGCGTGCTGATCGAGGATTTCACCCCGCAGAGTGGCTCGCCGGCTGAAAAAGGCGGGCTGCAGCGGATGGATGTCATCCTTTCGGTGGAAGGCCGTCCGGTGATGTACAGCCACCAGCTTCAGGAAACTATCGCCAAGTACCATCCGGGCGATATTGTCGAAGTGACCGTTTTCCGCAGCGGCAGGAAGCTCAAGCGCCCGGTCAAGCTCGGCAGCAAGGAAATCTCGGCTGAAAGAGAGGTTAAAATCGCCGACAAGCCTCTGCCGCAGACCGGCACGCTGGGGATGCAACTGCGCAATCTGACCGAAACGGACATCCGGGAGCTGGGACTGGAAAAGCAGCAGGGCGTACTGGTCGAAAAGGTGACCGAGGGGGGAGTGGCGCTGAAAGCCGGCCTGCTGAACGGCGATGTCATCCTGGCGGTAAACCGCAAGCCGGTCAACAATGTCGAGGAAATCAGCAGCCTGCTGGACGATGTTTCCCCGGGGACCGCAGTGCTGCTGATGGTGACCCGCAGCGGAACTACGCATTTTATCGGCCTCGAGTTGCCCTGAGGCAGCAGGGACATCGGCATGTCCCTGATTTTTGAAAAGCAATGGCAAAACTTATGATTAACTCGGATTAGAAACCGGGCGGTTTCATGGCAGAGAAAAAATTCATTTTCGGCGTACGTGCGCGTCTGGTTCTGATTATCACGCTGCTGCTGGCTGGGGTTTCCGGAACCCAGTACCTCGCCAATTACCGTCAGCAGCGCAACGTCGTCACCAAGCTGGTCCTGCTCAACCACCAGATCAACGAGGCGGTCCGGAGCGTGGACAGCCAGCTCAAGGCCCGTGCCGTGCCCTCACCGGCCTCAGCCCAGGGACACCCCTCCCTGCATTCTTTCGACACTATCAGCATGGCCCATGAGTTCGAGAGCTTCCTGGACTATGTCGAGCTCAATCTGCCCCGCTCGCTGAACCAGAACCTGGCCTTCCAGGACATGCTCGACCGGATAAGGGCTCTGCGCCAGGACGCCCTGCAAGCCGAAACCTTGCCGGAGGGAGATTCCTTTTTCCGGGTGACCGTGTCGGTGATGGATGAGATGAGCCGCCGCAGCCCCGCCTGGCATTACACGATCAGCAGCAGCCCGCTTATTCCCACTGCGGATGATATCCTCCAGATCAGCATCCCGGTGGTCGAGGAGGGGCAGGTCCGCTTCGTCCACATGCAGTACCAGATCTCGGATTTCCTGGCTGACCTGGAGCACTCGCGCAAAACCAGCCTGCTGGTCACCCTGGCGACTCTCGGGATCGGCCTGATTTTTACCCTGATCTTTTCCGGCCGCTTCACCAGGCCGATCCGCACCGTGAACGAGGCTTTCAGCCGGGTCGAGCGGGGCGACCTGAACTGCCGGATCGAGAGCAAGCGCAAGGATGAGCTTGGACAGCTCGTGGCCGGATTCAACCACATGGTGGAGCGGCTCAAGCAGAACAAGGATCTCGAAAAAACCATCTACCGCCAGGAGCGCCTGAGTTCCCTGGGGAAGCTGGCCGGCGGGATCGCCCATGAGATCAAGAACCCGCTCAATGCGATCAATCTCTCGCTCCAGCACCTCGGGGACAAGCTCACTTTCGAATCCCGGGAGGACCGGGAGCTGTTCCAGCGTTACAGCGGTAACCTTCAGCGCGAGGTTGGCCGCTTGAGCCGGATCGTGGACACCTTCCTCAATTTTTCCCGGGTCAGCGAGCTCGAGCGCTCGAAGATAAATCTCCAGGTGCTGATCGACGAGGTGCTGACCCTGCTGGCGCGGGATGTCCACGAGCGGGGGGTGCGGACCGAGACCGCCTATAGCGGACGCGAGCTGACAGTGAATGTTGACCCGGAAAAGATGAAAACCGTTTTCCTGAACCTCATTCTCAATGCGATCGAGGCCATGCCCTCGGGCGGCAAGCTGCGCATCCAGACTTCAGGCGGCAATGGCAAACCGGCGCGGATTACAGTCTCCGACACCGGCTGCGGGATATCCCGCGAGAACCTCGATCACATTTTTGACCTCTATTTCTCCACCAAGGAGCAGGGCTCCGGCCTGGGCCTGGCGATAGTCAACACCATCATCCGCGATCACGGCGGCGAGATAACCGTGCGCAGCAGTCTCGGCACGGGCAGCGATTTCACGATAACTTTACCCTGAGGCTACTTTGGCGCCAAAAATCAACAAGGCCGCGGTACGGGTCCTTTTCGTGGAAGACGAGACCAGCCAGCGCGAGGTGATCGGCGATATCCTCTCCGATGAGGGCTACCTCGTGGACCTGGCCGCGGATGGGACCGAGGCTCTCGCCCTGCTCGACAAAAACCGCTATCAGGCGGTGGTGACCGACCTTAAGATGCCCGGGGCGGATGGGCTGGAGGTGCTCAACCGGGCCAAGGAACTAGATGAGAATACAGTGGTGGTGCTCCTTACCGCTTATGGAACTATAGCAACCGCGGTCCGGGCGATGAAAGACGGGGCGACCGATTACCTGAACAAGCCGCTGGACAAGGATGAGCTGATGATCGTCCTGGAAAAAGCGCTCAACAACAGCCGGCTGGTCCAGGAAAATATCGCCCTGCACGCCGAGCTGGAGAGCCGCTACCATTTCGACAAAATAATCGGCGCCTCCCCGGCGATGAACGCGATCTACCACCTGATCGGCAAGGTGCTGAACAACGATTCCACGGTCCTGATCCGGGGGGACAGCGGCACGGGCAAGGAGCTGGTAGCCCGGGCAATCCATTTCAACGGGGCCCGGCGGAAAGGACCTTTCGTGGCGGTTAACTGCGGAGCGATCCCGGAAAACCTGATCGAAAGCGAGCTGTTCGGCCACGAAAAGGGCGCATTCTCCGGGGCCACGGGGCGGCGTCTCGGCAAGTTCGAGGCCGCGGATGGGGGCACCCTGTTCCTTGATGAAATCTCCACCCTGCAGTACGACCTGCAGTCCAAGTTCCTGCGTGTCCTTCAGGAGCGGGAGTTCCAGCGTGTCGGCGGCGACCAGCTGATCAAGGTCGATGTGCGCATTATCACGGCCACCAACCAGGACCTGCGCCGTCTTAGCGCCGCGGGCAAGTTCCGCGATGACCTTTTCCACCGTCTCAACGTGGTTAATATCTCCCTGCCGCCGCTGCGCGAGCGCAAAAGCGATATCCCGCTGCTGGTCAAATCGTTCCTCGAAAAGTACGGCAAGAAATACGAGCGTGAGGGTATCACGATGAGCCTGGAGGCGGTCGAGGCGCTCGCGGATTACGATTGGCCGGGTAATGTGCGGGAGCTGGAAAACCTGGTGGAGCAGCTGGTGGTTCTCAGCGAAAAGCCGAAAATCGAGCCTTCGGACCTGCCCTCCTATATCTTCGAGAATGCATTTTTCGAGGATGGGGGGGAGCATGAAAGGGCTGAATCCGGGGAGAGCGCCTGGTCCGCCTCAGCGGAGGTCCGGGAGGCCGGCAACAGCGGGTTCAGGCTGCCCTCGGGCGGGATAAATTTCTCCAATGTGGAGGAGTCGCTGATCCGCCAGGCGCTCCAGCAGTCGGGGAGCCGGATGGTCGGAGCGGCCAAGCTACTGGGGATCAGCTACAAGACCCTGCAATACCGGATCAAGAAATACCGCATCGATCTGGAAAAGCTGAAGACGCCCTGAGGACAGGGTGCGCACGGCGGCCCGATGATCCCCAGGAGCTCCCGCTGCTTAGAGCGTATCGGGAATCACCCCTTCGACCGGGGTATTTTCATTAATGGAAAGCGCCCCGGCTAATTCTTCCGCCTGCCCTTGATCCCAAAATATCGGCGAACTTATTCAAAAACACACTATAGAAAATCATATTATGCTTTCAAGCCCATTTCGCATAATATAATAAATCATATTTCACTTTCGCTCCCGAATATCTCAAAATATCGCTCGAATAAAAACAGGCCGCCGCTCACCCCTTTTCCGGCCCGCTGATCCCCCAGTAGTATTTCTGCAGGCAGCGCTCCTCGTACTCCATTAATCCCAGGGTCTCGGTGCAGTTAGCCACCGAGGCGTACATGGCGTCCGCAAATTCCTGTACCCTGCGGTTCGATTTCTCGAGCTTTTCCTGCGCGATGAATTCGGCCACCAGGGCCGCGGCCTTGCGCTCATCGGCCACCTGGTACATCCGCGTGAAATCGCGGACCGGAGTAAGCGCTTTTATCAGGGCGTGGCCCGAAGGTTTATTTACCTGATCGAAAAGACTCCTGTCGTATTTCCCGGGATCGGCGAAACGGCTCTCCGGGGTGTCGATAAAGGCCTCGCTGACTCCCCGGCTGTCCAGGCTCCGGCAGGTATGCGCCAGCAGGTTGGCGGCTGGTTTTTCACTGTCCGCGGAAAAGGGGCCGACAAAGAAGCGCAGCCTGCCGGGCCGGGCTAACAGATAGCCCTCGATATCGCCGTTGTCATTGCGCGAAAGATAGGCCTCCTCGCGGCTGTCGCGCCAGAGTTCGCGCAGGACATTACCGCGCTCCAGCCAGCGGGCGGCATCGTAGCGCACCAGCTCCTCCAGGTCGCTTTCCTCAACCCTGGAGATGTGACTGCCATCGTATTTTACTTCGCGGAACTGGGCAGTGGGAAAGAAGCAGCGCCAGATCCGGTAGCTGCCCACATAGCCCACCGCCCCGTACACCGTGTTGCCCATCGGCGTGGCATCCAGCCCGTTGATGATCTTTCCCTGCGACAGCGCATAGCGCACGCAATGCTGCATCATGGCATTCGCCACCCCCTGCCTGCGCAGCTCCGGATGCACCAGGATCATCCCGATCCAGGTGTGGCGGGCCCCCAGGGGCGCCACTGACGCTGTCGCCACAGGGATGTCATAGTCCGGGCCGGTAAAATGAGCCACGAAATTGCCTTGGGGATCGAGGGCCACAATGCGCTCCAGGTCGCGCTCGACCTGGTTCCAGCCGGCGCGCATGGTCAATAGCAGCATCGAGTCCAGGTTATCACCGATCGGGTCCATGTGGAAGGAATCCAGATTGACCGCTTTTCTCTCCGGCAGCGCTATCCGCAGGCTCTCCGGCACCGAGATTTTGAACTTCTTTCCGCTGCGGGAGATGATCTCCTCCTCGCGCTCAGTCTGAAAGCCATCCGCGCGGGGGTTGTCGAAACGGAATACGCCGTAGAGGTGGTCGAGATAGCTGTCCCGGCCCAATTGGATCGAATCGGCCTCGCGGGGATCGCCTTTTTTGATCAGTTTCAATTCGTTGCTCCAAATTTGAGTTTATCATTGCAGAAAGCAGGTTCAAAAATATAAGAAATCCGGTTTAAGGGAAAGGCGCAATAATTGAAATCTATCCTAAAACAATGTAGGGGCGGTTCGCGAACCGCCCCTACGAAACGACGTCCCTAATTATTATCTTATTTGACAGCGATACCGGACCTTAATAGATCATGCTCGGCCCGAGCTGGCGGAAAATCTGCCAGCGGTCGCCGATCCGCTCTACTCCCACCAGGCTGCCGCATTCGAATGTGGGCCATTCCTCTCTCTCCGCCGGCCCGACCAGCGCGCTCAGGATTCTGTCCAGCAGGGGCAGGTGGCTCACCAGCATCAGGTCGCTCTCCGCGGCCGAGATAAGCTCCAGTGCCTCCGCGGGCTCATCATTCGGCTTCAGTCCGCCGACCGCCCGGACTCCCTCCGCGGGCTGCAGGGCATCTCCGATCAGGACCGCCGTCTCCTCGGCGCGCAGCTTGCCGCTGTGAAAGATACAGCCCAGACTGAGATTCATGTTCTGCAGGGTCCGCGCCACATGGCTGATCTCGGTACGGCCCTCCTCAGAGAGCGGCTGTGAGCGGTCCAGCTCCGGCGGCAGGGCCTTGCCGTGACGCACCAGGTAAACTTTCACCGCTTTCCTCCTCCGGCTGCGGTAATTTTCTCATTCGGAGCCTTATTATGCGGATACGGATCAGCCCTGTCAATATTATAATCAGAAGTCAGGAGACAGAAGGCAGGAGTCAGAATGAATCTGAATAGATTGCCAGCCTTTCACCATCATCGCGCCTTGCCAAATGCGGCGCTCCTGATAATATTGCTGTTCCAAGCTTGGAAAACATTCCACCAGTTCCCTCCGGAGGTCATTATGCTTAAGATTCTGCTGGTCCTTACCGGATTGATTCTGCTGGCCCTGGGCTGCGCGCCGAAAAGCGGGGAGAAAACCGTGAAACCCGTAAGTTTGGAGGCCTGGAGCGCTCCGATTGAGGTGCGGACCTACCGCGGAGCGTTCAGCCGCAACCCGGAAAACAGAAATATCGTCCTTGCCGGGCTGGCCGGAGAGACCCTTTCGGCCCAGGTGGTGGCTGTCTCGACCGCGGACATCCGGGCGCTCAAAGGCAGTCTTTCCGAGCTGGCCGGGCCGGATGGCGCGGCTATCCCGGCCTCGACCGGCTTGGTACGCTACGGCGGGTTCGTGCCGGTGGATGAGACGATGGAGCTGACCGCGGACCCGCTGCTCGAGGCGGCCTCGATCGATGTTCCGGCGAACCTGGCCCAGCCGGTCTGGCTGACCCTGAAGGTGCCCCGCGAGGCAAAACCGGGGGATTACAGCGGCAAGCTCGAGCTTTCCAGCGCCTCGGGCCAGAGCGCCTCTTTCGAGGTCAGCCTAAAGGTGCTGCCCATTGCGCTGCCGGAGCCCCCGGACTGGAGCTTCTACCTAAATATCTGGCAGGACCCCAGCGGGGTGGCCCGGGCGCACAAGGTAAAGGTCTGGAGCGAGGAGCACTGGAAGCTGCTGGAGGATTATGCGAAAAATTTCGGCGAGCACGGCATGAAGTCGATCATGACCAGTATTGTTTACGATCCCTGGAAAAGCCAGAGCGGTTATCCTTTCGACACGATGGTCGAATGGAAGTACCCCGGCGAGTTCAAAGCCGGAGGCGCCGGCAAGTTCGAGTGGGATTTTAAGGTGTTCGACCGCTATGTGGCCCTGATGATCGCCGCCGGGGTGAAAGACAAGATCGACATGTACGCCCTGGTGATGGGTCCCGGCGGCACCACGGATGCCAATATCCGCTACCTCGACACCGCCGGCGGAAACTACCGGACCGCGGAGATGAAAGCCGGCGAACCGCTCTGGCGCGAGACCTGGACCGCTTTCCTGCCCGCGCTGCGGACACATTTGAAGGAAAAGGGCTGGTTCGAGATCGCCGCCCTGGGTTTCGATGAAAAGCCGGAAAAAATCATGCGCCTGATTTTCGATTTCATGATCCAGACCGCCCCGGATTTCAAGCTGGCGGCCTCCGGCGGCTACCCGGGCGACAAGCGCAAGTGGAGCGAGGAGGTGGTAATCCATATCGACGACCTGGTCAACCCGGAGCGCTGGGCCGCGGTAGAGCCGCTGGTGAAAAGCATGCACGCGGACAAGCAGCGCCGGATCACCTGGTACACCGCCTGCATGCCGCATTTCCCCAACACTTTTTTGTTTTCACCGCTGCGCGAGTCCCGCCTTATCGGCTGGCTGACCTGGAAGCACGGGTTCGACGGGTATACGCGCTGGGCGGTGAACGCTTTCCCCGAAAATGTCTGGCTCCAGCCGCGCTTCAAATGGCCCACCGGCGACATGTTCTTTGTCTATCCGGGACCCAATGGGCCGCTGGACAGCATGCGCTGGGAGCTGCTGCGCCAGGGCATCCAGGACTATGAGGTACTGCGGATGGCCTGGGAAAGGGCGGAAAAAGCGAACCGGCAGGACCTGCTGGAAAAACTTCAGACCGCGGTGCGCCGGGCCTCGGTTATCGATGCCTGCCGCTGGATCCCCTATATCGAGGAGGCCCGGGCGACAGTCAATGAGGTCTTGCTGGAGCTCGGCAGCCAGGGTTGAGGAGGGTTCGGAGGGATTTTCATGTAAAAATTTTGAATGCGTCTCTTGTAGGGCTTCCGGAAATTTGTGAAACATCCAGGATAACGCCGGATCGATTACTTTCGAAAATATTTCAGCAGACATAATCTCTTGCGGAGGCGGCGAATGAAAAAGACTGCCTTTTTGCTCCTGGCACTGCTTGTCCTCTCTTGCAGCCCCAAAGCGGGAGGAGAGGGCGCTGACGCCGGTAAGAAATTCAGCGCCTGGCCCGCGCCGGCCGAGGTGCGCACCTACCACGGAGCATTCAGCCGTAACCCTGAGCAGCGCTTGATAAAGCTGGAAGGCCTGGCCGGCGAGGTGCTCTCGGCGCAGGTGGTGGTTAAATGCAACCGGGACATCGAGGGCTTGAGCGGAAAGCTTTCCGACCTGAGCGGCCCTTCGGGTGCGATCATCCCGGCTGCGGCGGCAAGGGTGCGCTATGCCGGGTTTATCCCGGTGGATGAGACAATGGAGCTGACCGCCGATCCGCTTCTGGAAGAATCTTCAGTCGCGGTCTCCGCCAACCAGGCGCAGCCGGTCTGGCTGACCCTCAAAGTGCCGCGGGATGCCGCGGCCGGTGTCTATGAAGGCAAATTCGAGGTGAGCGCAGCCTCCGGAGACCGGGCGGAATTCGAGCTGAGCCTGGAAGTGTTGCCCGCGGTGCTCCCGGAACCCTGGGACTTTAGCTTTTATCTCACCCTGTGGCAGGACCCCAGCGGAGTGGCGCGGGCGCACAAGGTGAAAGTCTGGAGCGAGGAGCACTGGAAGCTCCTCGAGCGCTATGCGGGAACTTTCGGCGCTCACGGCATGCATGCGATCACCACCAGTATCATCTACGACCCCTGGAAAAGTCAGTGCGGCTATCCCTTCGACAACATGGTCGAATGGAAATTCCCAGGCGAGTACAAACCCGGCGCGGCGGACAAACTTACCTGGGATTTCACGGTGTTCGACCGCTACGTGCAGCTTATGCTGGATGCCGGGGTGCGCAAGACGATCCACTGTTTCGCCATGGTCATGGGGCCGGGCCGGACCACGGATGCCAATATCCGCTACCTGGATACCGCGGGCGGCGGCTACCGCACCGCGGAGATGACCGCCGGTAGCCCGGAATGGAAAGAGGTCTGGAAAGCATTCCTGCCGGTGCTGCGCGCTCACCTGAAAGATAAGGGCTGGTTCGACAAAACCGTGCTCGGTTTCGATGAGAAGCCGCAGAAAGTGATGCAAGAGGTGTTCGATTTTGTCATCGAGAACGCCCCGGATTTCAAGGTCTCGCTGGCCGGCGGGTTCCCGGGAGATGAGCGCAAATGGGGCGATGAGGTGATCCTGCACCTGGATGAGGTGACAAACGAGCACGAATGGGAACAATATGAGCCGCTGGTAAAGAGCATGCACGCCGACCCGAAGAGATTTATCAGCTTCTACACCGCCTGCGAGCCGTATTCGCCGAACAACGAGCTCTATTCCCCCTTGCGCGAATCGCGGCTCATGCCCTGGATCGCCTGCAAGTACGGGTTCGACGGCTATCTGCGCTGGTCGGTCAATGCCTTCCCGGAGAATGTCTGGAGCCAGCCGAATTACAACTGGCACTCCGGGGATATGTTTCTGGTCTATCCGGGCCAGGAGGGTCCGCTGGACGGCCTGCGCTTCGAGATGCTGCGCCAGGGCATCCAGGATTACGAGGCGATAAAAATTGCCCGGGAACTGGCCGAAAAGGCCGGCCGTCAGGACCTGCTGAAGAAGCTCGATGAGGCGGTCTGGCAGGGCGCGACTATCGATTCCTGCGAATGGATCCCCTATATCGAGGAGGCCCGCGCTCTAGTGAATGCGGTAATCCGCGAGCTGGGGCCGGGAGCCTGATATCTTAGCGTTGAATTTCCTCTACCGTATGGAGGGCGGGTCAATGAACTGCAATTCCCTTAAGTGGAGTACGGGCCTGCTCCTGATCCTGGCGGCCTGCGGCCCCGGCGGAGCCGGAAAAGAGAGCGCGCCGGCCACGCTCGAAGCCTGGAGCGTCCCGCCGGAGGTGCGTCTCTACCGCGGCGCTTTCAGCCGTCAGCCGGACAACCGCGCGCTCAATCTGGAGGGCCTGGCCGGCGAGGTGCTCTCAGCCCAGGTAGCCGTGCGCGGCAGCCGGGATATCGAAAGCCTGACCGGCAAATTTTCCGACCTGGCCGGTCCTGGAGGCGCGGTCATTCCAGCCGCGCAGGCCCAGGTGCGTTTCGGCGGTTTTGTCCCGGTCGATGAAACGATGACACTCACCGCGGACCCGCTGATCGAGGCGGACTCGCTAAAAGTAGCGGCCAACCTGGTCCAGCCGGTCTGGCTGACCCTGCGCCTGCCCTCCGCAGCCGCCCCGGGGATTTATTCCGGCAGTTTTACCGTGCAGGCTTTCCCGGGCGGGGAGGCGGTTTTTGCGGTCCGGGCCGAGGTCCTGCCGCAGATTCTCCCCGAGCCCGCGGACTGGACTTTCCATCTCAATATCTGGCAGGACCCCACGCCGGTGGCCCGCGCCCACAAGGTCCGGGTCTGGAGCGAGGAGCACTGGCAGATACTCGAGCGCTACGGCGTCAATTTCGCCGCGCACGGGATGAAATCGATCATGACCCATATCACTTACGATCCCTGGGACGGCGTGCGGGGCTACGCGACGGATACGATGGTGGAATGGAAATACCCGGGTGAATACCTGGCCGCGGGAGCGGGTAAGTTCGAATGGGATTTCAGTGTGTTCGACCGCTATGTCGAGCAGATGCTTAAAGCCGGCGTGCGGCGCTCGATCGACATGTACTCCCTGGTGATGGGCCCCGGCGGCACGCTCAAGGCTGATATCCGCTACCTCGACACGGTTACCGGCGGCTACCGCACCGCGAAAATGCAGGTGGGCGATCCACTCTGGCGCGAAACCTGGAAGGCCTTCCTGCCGGCGCTGCGCCAGCACCTGAAAGAAAAGGGCTG
>MFIX01000256.1 GCA_001780825.1 Candidatus Glassbacteria bacterium RIFCSPLOWO2_12_FULL_58_11
TCATCCGGTGCTCATGGGCCGAGCGGTAGAACTCGCGCTCGATTTTCACGTGGCGCGCTCCGCCGATCACCATGTCGGGCCAGCCGCGCTCGACATTGACAAACCCGTAGTTCATCAGGTCGATGTCCAGGTTCATCCGATCCGGCAGGCTGAAATCGCCCACCTCAAGCGCGACAGTCAACTGGGCCTGCTTGTTGGTGGCCCGGTGAATGATATTCAGCAGTCCCGTGTAAGTTCCGGGCGGCAGCTCGTGGGGCACGTAGATATCAACCCAGACCGCCTGCACTTTCTGCTCCGGGAAAATCTCGTAATCCGGCAGGTGGAAAGGCGTGGTGCCGGCGAGCTCGAACGGCAGCAGGGCGTCCGGGTACCAGACCCCATCCAGCTTCAGGTAAAGCTCCTTGAACAGCCTGATATGCGAGTCCGCGCTGATCCTCTCCCGCGCGCCGATCAGGTCCGTGCAGGTGACAAAGATTTTGTGGAGGTCCTGCCGGCCCTTTTCGATCACGAGCTGGAAAGAGACAAACTCATTGCGGCCGGCGATCAGCTTTATCCGGCCGGCGGCACTGTCCCAGATAGCGTTCTGTTTCCGATACTGAAGAGTAGAGGGAACCCCGCCCTGGTAAATCTCCAGACCCTCGGAAAGCAGGTTTCCGCTTAAGGGGTTTACCTTATGGGTGTCATCCACCACCCAGATGGAGGCATCTTTGGCCGGTTTCTCATCCTGGCTGAACAGCAAGGTATGCCCGAGAAGAAGCAGGGCAACGATGGCCAACTCTGTACATATCGAATGGCGCAAATCCACCTCCGTGAGCAAACAGGGAATCGTCAGGCAGGTAACAAGCATTGGAAAAATAATTTAACCGGTTACAGGCTAGCAAGCTATTATTTTGAAGGAAGCGATAAAGTTCAATGCTCCGGAATATTATTGGATCAAAAAAGACAGAATAATAAATTGACCTGGCGATACTATTTGTTATCTAAGTGTATATCTTTTTCTTTTTCCGCCGGACCGGACGCCGGGTTCCCGCTCATATCCATCAATGGAATATACCATGCTATCGATTTCTTCCCAGTTCCTGAAAGTTTTTCCGGCGGTCCTGGCCGCCGCTCTGGTCTGGCCGCTGCTGGCCCTGGCTCAAACCGGCTCGGTGGCGATATCGGTCGATCTGGATTCGACTCTCCACCGGATGCGAGGCGGGATCGGCGCCTCCTGGCACGCCATCGAGGACTCGATCCCGGTATCAGGGAACACCAGCCACGGCGGGAGCGGCTGGGGCGCGAACCCCGCTCCCGAGGATGAGGCGGCCTGGCAGGCGGTTTACGCGCATGCCGGCTGGCTGGGGCTGGATTTCTGCCGCGTGGAGCTGGAGCAGCGCATGTACGAGCCGGAAAAGGGCCGCTTCGATTGGGAGAGCCGGGAGATGCGTATCCTCTACCGGATACTCGACTGGTGCGAGAAGAACCAGGCGGATGTATTTCTCCAGCAGATGTGGAGCAATGCCGACTGGATCGCCTACCCGGAGTTCCGCGGCGACCCGGTAAAAAGGGTGCACAGCGCCCCGGTCTCGCTGGAAGATTTCGCGCAGGGGCTGGCCGCGCTGGCCGGACATCTCATCCAGGATAAAGGCTACACTTGCATCAAGTGGCTCTGTATCAACAACGAGCCGGGCTATGACTGGTCCTGGTGGCAGATGCCGCCCAATGAGACCGCGCCCTTTACCCCGGCCCTGGAACTGGTCCGCGAGACCCTGGACCGCAAAGGCATAAGTCTGCCGCTCTCGGGTCCGGACTGGACCGATACCCCGGCGCTCACGCCGGAAAAACTGGATTTCGACAGATACCTCGGCGCCTATGATATCCACAGCTACTACTCGCGCTATGATTGGATGAAGCGCGATGAGAACCGTCCCGACCTGCCGCTAAGCCTGGTCGAGCAGCGCCTGGGAGACTGGGCCGGCTGGGCCCATCAGCGGAACAAGCCGTTTTTCTTAAGCGAGGTGGGCAGCATGATCTTCGGCTGGCACGCCGACAACAACGGCCCGAACACATTTCCGGCGGCGCTCAAGGATGCCGAGCTGGTGCTGCGGGGACTCAACCAAAGGGTGGATGGCTTTAACAAGTGGAGCTTTATCAACCGGGGGGATCTAGATGGGCAGTGGCAGTTAATCAATACCTGGGACATCAAGGGCGGCAAGCTGCTGGAAAAATATTCGCCCAAGCCCAACAGCTATTTTGTCTATGGCCTGGTATCGCGTTTCACGGTGAAATATTCCCGGGTCCCGGTCACCACGGTCAAAGGCGGGGCACTGGAAGGCCTGACCCGCGTATTCGCGGCCGCCCTGGAAAGCCCCGGGGGCGAGCTGACCCTGCTGGTGGTCAACGATGCGGATTCGGCCTTTCCCGCAGGACTAAGCTTGAACGGACTGAAAAAAGAAACTACCCTTTATAAGTACCAGGTCACCAGCGAGCAGAAGGATAACCCGGGGCTTATAATTGAACCGCTGAACGGCATAAACCTTAATCCTGAGCTGAACGCATTCTCGGATGAGCTGCCCGCCTCGAGCCTGACAATCTATACGACTTACCGGCTGGAGCACCGGGACTGGGGAGTAATCGCTGAATAGATGACAAAAGTCGGCGAACAAAAAACGTGGGGCTTAGTACTTTAGCTCGTAGGTTCGGCTAAGTGATATAAGATGATTGCATTACTGGAATTGCCGTAACTAAAGCAACTATCTCTCAACTTTGAGAGTGCACATGCGAGAGATAGGCGCAAAAAGTAAGATTCGTTGTAGGGGCGCACCCATGTGTGCGCCCGGGCTTACGGCTGGAGGGCGGACACAGGGGTCCGCCCCTACGTTAAGGATGAAATCCTGCATCTGAATCGCCGTAACCCTTGGAACATTAATTTGTGTGCAACGAAATCGTATTGATGAAGGCATGTACTTGGTAGGAATTATTTCCGCCCCAGCGGATAGACCAGCTTCTGGATTTCCGGCTGGTCGAGATTATCCGGCGTGATGACTGTCACTCCGGTGTCGATCCGCTTCTCTACCGGCTCTCCGTGAATGGCTTTCACCGCTGACTTGACTCCCAGGTAGCCCATGGCGAAAGGGTTCTGCACCAGCAGGGCATGGATCACGCCGCTATTCAGCCCCTCGATCTCCGCCGGCGAGGCGTCGAAAGCCACCAATTTGATTTTCCCCTGCAAGTTTCGGGCGGATATCGCCTGAGAGGCGCCGATTGCCGCGGCCTCATTGGCCGCGAAAATCCCCTTGAGCTCCGGCTGGGCGGTCAGGATATTCTCGGTGACAGTCATGGCAGTGGCGACATCCGCCTGGCAGTACTGCACCGCCGCCAGGATGATATCGGGGTGCTTTTCGATACCCTGATTGAATCCGGTTTCCCGCCAGATCGAGGTGGCCGCACCGGGGATGAAATTGACCAAGGCCACCGCGCCACGCTCCCCGACCAATTGCGCCAGGATGTCGGCGGCTTTTTCGGCCGCGCGGACATTGTCGCTGGCTACAAAGCTCAACGGTATGTCGGAATCCAGCCCGGAGTCGATAGTGATCACCGGGATGCCCTCGGCATGCGCCCGCTCCACCACCGGGATCAGGGCCTTGGTGTCGCAGGCCGCCATGACAATCGCATCCATGCGCTTGTTGATATAGTCCTCGATAATCGCGATCTGGCCCGCGATATCGGTCTCCGCAGCCGGCCCTTTCCAGACGATCTCCACTCCCATTTCCCGGCCCGCAGAATCTGCGCCCGCCTTGACTGACAGCCAAAAATCATGGGTCAGGCCTTTGGGCGAGACAAGGATCCTGAGTCTTTTGTCCTGGCCCCGGCCGCAGGACAACAGGCTTAGCAGCAGGACGGAAATCAGCGCGAGGGAGATTCTATTGTTGTATCGGAGCATTTCCATTCCTTTGTCTTTTGTTGGCCTGTGTCATTCAATTATTACGCAAACCCGTTAGAAGCGGACCCTTTGTTTAGCCTGCGCGTGTAGGGGCACGGTGCACCGTGCCCCTACTTGAGATACAGAAGATTTATTTCCTTTTTGAAACAACTTAAAATCTGTCTGGATTTGGCTCGTTTACCCTTCGCCTCAGGCCGCGCCCTTGGAGTGACGGTACTGGTCGATAAAGACCGCAATGACAATTATTGCGCCGATAGCCACCTGTTGCCAGAAAGCCGAGACATCCAGCAGGTTGCAGCCGTTGCGCAGCACGCCCATGATCAGCGCGCCGATCAAGGCGCCGGCAATGGTGCCCTCTCCGCCGCTCAGGCTGGCCCCTCCTATGACGCAGGCGGCGATAACATCCAGCTCCCAGCCCGTGCCGGCTGTCGGCTGTCCGGAGCGCAGCCTGGAGGACAGGATCACTCCGGCCAGGCCGGAGAGTGCTCCGCAGATCGTGTAAATATAGATCAGGCAGCGCTGGACGTTCACGCCGGAGAGCCGGGCCGCCTCCTGGTTGCTGCCGATCGCATAGGTATAGCGGCCCAGACGGGTGTATTTCAGAAGACCGGCTCCCAGGGCGGCCAGCACAGCGGTGATAACCACCGGGACCGGGACCACCCGGAACAGGCGGCCTGCCCCGAGAAAAATAAAGCTTTCCGGCAGGCTCGACAACTGTACGCCCGCGCCTCCGGAAAGGATCAGCGCCACGCCGCGTGCCATCCCCATCATGCCCAGGGTGGCGATAAAGGGCGGGATGCGGCCCTTCGAGACCAGAAACCCATTGACAAGCCCGCAGAGCGTCCCGGCCGCCACGCCGCCGGTCAGCGCGAGGCCCAGCGGGACCCCGTCGGCAAGAAATATCGTGCAGACTATCCCGGAAAGAGCCAGGATCGAGCCGACTGACAGGTCGATCCCGGCGGATATGATGATCAGCATCTGGCCGATAGCGATGATCGCGATCACCGACATCTGCAGGCCGATTGCGAAAAGATTGTCCAGGGTCAAAAAATAGGGGGAAAGGATAGACAACACCCCGCCCAGAATCAACAGGCTGAGCAGAGAGGCCAGCTTTCGCGCCAGCTCGCCGAGCGTGCCGGGAACGGCTTTTTCTGATTCTTCGGCCATGGACGTTTTTACCTGTTTTGGAATAAGCTCGTTCGGCTAAGAAACCAATACTAATTTCCCAAAGCGCTGTAATACAGTATTTCTTCCTGGGTGGCCTCCTCGCGGGACAGCTCGCGGACAATCTTTCCGCGGCTCAGCACCAGCAGCCGGTCGCAGATTGCCAGCAGCTCAGGCAGGTAGGAAGAGATGAATATAATCGCGCCGCCGCGCCGGACCAGGGCGTTCATCAGCGAGAAAATCTCCGCCTTGGCTCCCACATCCACGCCGACTGTCGGCTCATCGAAAAACAGCACGCGGGCCTCGGTAGCCAGCCAGCGGGCCACTACCACTTTCTGCTGGTTCCCGCCGCTTAAGGTTCTGACCTTCTGGTCCGGGTGGCGCGCCCGGATCGACAGTTCTTTTATGTAGCTTTCGACAGCCTGGTATTCTTTTCCTTGATGGATAAAGGGGCCGCGGCAGTATTTTTTCAGGCCGGCCAGGGTGACATTGGCCCGGATGGACAGGCCGAGAGCGAGACTCAGCAGCTTGCGGTCCTCGCTCAGGTAGCCGATCCCGGCCCGGATCGCCTGCTCCGGTGTATCGATCTCCACGGACTCGCCACGGATATAGATGTCCCCGGAATCCCGCCGGTCCGCGCCGAATACCGCGCGCGCCAGCTCGGTCCGGCCCGAGCCGACCAGCCCGGCCAGACCGATAATCTCGCCGGCCCGGGCACTGAAAGAGATGTCCCGCAGCACGCCTTCACGCCTGAGCCTTTCCACCCGCAGCAGCTCCTCGCCGGGCGCGGAAAAATCCCGCGGGAACAGCTCGCCGATCTCGCGTCCCGCCATCATGCGGATCAACTCGCGCGGGTCAGTAGCGGAAGGCACAGTGCCGATAGTCCGGCCATCCCGCAACACGGTTATCCGGTCTCCCACCGCGGCAATTTCCTCCAGGCGGTGCGATATGTAAATGAATGTCACTCCGCGCTGCTTGAGGGCGCGGATAATCCCGAAGAGCCTGTCGATCTCCTTTTCCGCCAGCGCGGCGGTCGGCTCATCCAGGATGATGATCCGGGCCTCGGCGGAGAGCGCCTTGGCGATCTCGACCATCTGGCATTGAGCGGCGCTGAGGCTGCGGACCGCGGTCCGCGGCGAAAGAGAAAGGTTCAGCTCCGCGAGGTGTTCCCGGGTATGCTCCCACAGAGCCGCCCGGTCGATCAGCCCTGGCAGCGATCCATACCGTGGCTCCCGACCCAGGAAAACATTCTCGGCGATATTCAGGTGGCGGGCCAGGTGGGATTCCTGGTAAACCATGCTGATCCCCAGAGCGAGCGCCTGCTGCGGACTTTCGATTTCGACAGGATTTCCATTGAGCAGGATACTGCCGCTGTCCCGGGGATAAGCGCCGGTGAGGATTTTCATCAGCGTGGATTTGCCCGCCCCGTTCTCGCCCAGCAGCACGTGCACCTCGCCGCGCCGGACAGTCAGCGAGACCTGGTCCAGGGCGCGGACACCCGGAAAGGACTTGACGATCCTGTCCATCACCAGCAGCGGTTGATCGCCCATCAAAGAGCCACCGGAAAGTGGGTAGATTTTAGGCCGGCATTGGCGGAGAAGATATCTTTACTAGAAGACGGCTTCCCTGACAAGCTTTTCGGGTAACTGGAGCCTGGCCGGGCCGATATTCTGGTTTTATTGCTCAAAATGCAGCAAGCTCTTTATTGCCGCCGGTGGCGAAGGAGGCTATTTTTCAGCTTGCGGATTGAAACTGGTATAAGAAAGCTAAATTAAACATAACAATTTTCAGGAGGTACCAGATGGCTAAGCCGAGGATCAATCGGCGGGAGTTCCTGGGGCACAGCGCCGCGGGTTCCCTGGCGCTGGGGCTGGCCGGCGCGGCCCGGACTTTTGCCGCCTATGAAGAAAAACCGGTGCGCATCGGCTTTGTCGGCACGGGCAACCGGGGCACAGACCTGCTGGGCACAATGCTGGCGGTGGGCGGAGTGGAGATTCCGGCGCTTTGCGATATCAACCCGGAGCACCTGGCCCGGGCGGCGAGAGTGGTCGAGGAGGGGCTGGGAAGAAAGCCGGAGCTTTACGACCGCGGACCCGAGGACTACCGGCGCCTCTGTGAGCGGACTGACCTGGATGCAGTGGTGACCGCCACCCCCTGGCAGCTTCACACCCCGGTGATGATGGCGGCGATGGAGGCCGGCAAGTACGGAGCCACGGAGGTGCCGGCGGCGATCACCCTCGAGCAGTGCTGGCAGTTGGTGGAGACCAGCGAACGCACCGGCCGCCCCTGCATGATGCTGGAAAACGAGTGCTATTACCGTTACGCCATGCTGATCCTCGGCATGATCGAGCGGGAGATGTTTGGCGAGCTGCTCCACTGTGAGGCCGGGTACCAGCACGATGTTCGCTATCTCAAGGGGATCGAGGGCAAGATCGGCCCGGATGGAAGCCTGCTCTGGAGAGGCGAGCACGCGGTGACCCGCAACGGCAACCTTTATCCCACACACCCGGTCGGGCCCGCCGCCTGGTGCCTGGGTATCAACCGCGGGGACCGCTTTACCCGCCTGGTTTCGATGAGCACCAAGAGCCGCGGAATGAACCACAAGATCGCCCGGATGTTCGGCGCGGACCATCCCAATGCGAAGCGAAAATACGCCCTGGGCGATATCAACACCAGCCTGCTGGCCACCGAAAACGGCCTGACAGTGACACTCTACCACGATACGCAATCGCCGCGGCCCTACGATGAGATTTTCCGCGTGCAGGGCACCCAAGGCATCTACAGCCGCACCCTGAGAAAGATCTATATCGAAGGCCGCAGCCCGCAGGAACATACCTGGGAAGATGATGAGCCTTATTACAAGGAATTCGACCATCCGCTGTGGAAAAAATACGGCGATGAGGCGGTGAAACGCGGCCATGACGGGGCGGACTTCCTGGAGTTCACCCAGTTTTTGCATGCCGTGCGTCACGGCTTGCCGACCCCGATCGACGTTTACGACACGGCTGCCTGGAGCGCGGTAAGCCCGCTCTCTGAATCCTCCGTGGGCATGAACAGCGCGCCGCAGGATTTTCCGGATTTCACCCGCGGGAAGTGGAAAACGCCGCGCAAGATTTTAGTTTACGGGGTCTAGGCTGATTCTCGCAAGGCGGATGCCAGGCAAATCCGTCAATTGTAAAATAAACTTGCTAACCGGACGAATACTGGTATTTTAGTAAGTGTCGAGTATTAATTATCAAAGACCCGGCCGAGAAACTTTTTGCCGTCGGAACTGCCGGAGTAGATAAGAGGTTATAGCATCCCACCACTGACAGCCAGATCAAAGTTCCTTAGAGTTTGTTTCGGCGCGACTTTAATTTGCTTGCGCCGTAGGTCCGATCTTGAGTCCAATTTTCTTAAAGCCCCCGGTATGCGATATTGTCTTCGAGTAATCCGCATACTTAATTCCCAGCGATCAAGGAAAGCGGAAGCATGCGAATTTTAATGGTTTATCCGCAGTATCCGGATACTTTCTGGAGTTTCGCTCACGCGCTTCGTTTTATCGGTAAGAAAGCCTCGCTGCCGCCGATGGGTTTATTGACCGTGGCGGCGATGATTCCCGGCGAATGGGAGGTCAAGCTTGTCGATACCAATTTCACGGCGCTGGGCGATGAGGAAATATCATGGGCGGATTATGTCTTTATCAGCGCCATGACCATCCAGAAAGACTCGGCCAAAAAAATTATCGCCAGATGCCAGGAGCTGGGACGCAAGGTGGTCGCCGGCGGGCCGCTGTTCACCGCCCTGACCCAGGAATTCCCGGAGGTGGATCACTTGGTGCTCAATGAGGCGGAGAATACCTTTCCTGAATTACTGCGGGACCTGCGCCAGGGTACGTTGAAGAGGGTGTATCGCTCCGACCGGTGGGCCGATATCGCCGTCTCGCCTGTCCCGCGCTGGGACTTGATTAATATCAAACACTATGCGACGATGTGCGTCCAGTATTCACGCGGCTGCCCCTTCGACTGCGATTTCTGCGATATCACCGTGCTCTACGGCAGGGCGCCGCGGGCCAAGCCCTCGGCGAACGTGATCACCGAACTGGAGGCCCTGTATGCGCGCGGCTGGCGGGGAACGGTCTTTTTTGTGGATGATAATTTCATCGGCAACAAGAAGCTGATTAAAAATGAGCTGCTGCCCGCGGTTATCGGCTGGATGAAAAAAAGGAAATACCCTTTCACCTTCCTGACCCAGGCATCGATCAACCTGGCCGAGGATGAGGAGCTGATGCGGCTGATGGTCAAGGCCGGTTTCGATACGGTTTTTGTCGGGATCGAAACGCCGGACGAAACCAGCCTGGTCGAATGCGGGAAGCTGCACAATACCCGCTCGGACCTGCTGGCCAATGTCAAGAAGCTGCAAGCCTTCGGCCTGCAGGTTCAGGCCGGGTTTATCGTCGGCTTCGACAGCGATAAGCACGACATTTTCAACCGGATCAGCCGGTTTATCAACGAGAGCGGGATAGTGGCCTCGATGGTCGGTTTGCTTAACGCCCCTCCGGGCACCAAGCTGTACAAGCGGCTGATCAGCGAGAACCGGATCCTCAAAGGCAGCAGCGGCGATAACACCGATTTCAGCTTGAACTTCCTGCCGAAAATGGACTCGGCGGTCCTGATCGAGGGCTATAAAAAGATCATCCGGGACATTTACCGGCCGGAGGCTTATTACCGAAGGATCCGCACTTTTTTGCGCAATTACCATCTGGGCCGCCGGCTGCACGTCTACTTATCGAAGTCTCACCTGCAGGGCGTTTTCATGTCGTTTTACAAGCTGGGAGTCAGGCGGGGGGTGCGGCGGCATTTTTGGAAGCTGATGATCTGGACTATCTTCCGCAAACCGAGGCTGATGCCGGAAGCCTTGACCATGGCGATCTACGGCGCCCATTTCATGCGCCATTTCGATACGCTCCCCAACGAGCGGCGGGGATAAGAGCCGAAAGCTTTCAGGCTCCTTCTTTCAGCGGCCAGATAATCGATTCGCTCCTGGCGCCGGCCAGGTAATCCCCAATCTTTTTCACTACCTCCGGGTTGTCCGCGGCGACATCATTCCTTTCCCCAAGATCCGAGCTGAGATCATAGAGCTTGAGTGGCGCGGAGGGGAGAAGGCGCACCGCCTTCCAGCGGCCCATCCTGACCGCTTGCCCGGATGCACCCCCCTCGTGGAACTCCCAGTACAGGAATTCATGCTCCCTCTGTATTCCGCCTAGCAGGGCCGGCAGGTATGAGATACCGTCGACCTCCAGGGGAACCTCCGCCCCGGCGATCTCCGCCGCTGTCGGCAGGAAATCCCAGAAAGCGGAGACATGATTGCTCTCTCCGCCAGCCTCAATCCTGCCGGGCCAGCGGGCGATCAACGGCACCCTGATCCCACCCTCGTAAAGATCGCGCTTGATTCCCCGCAGCGGCCCGGAGCTGTCGAAAAACTCCGGATCCTGGCCTCCCTCGCGATGCGGTCCATTGTCCGAGGAAAAAATCACCAGGGTATTTTCATCCAGCCCCAGCTCCTTTACCCGATAAAGCAGCCTGCCGATATCGCGGTCCAGCCGGGTGACCATTGCCGCGAAATTTTTCTCCTGCTGCGGCCAGGACTTGCCGGAATACGGCGCATCCGAGGGTACTTCCAGGCCGTGATCCCCGGCCTCATCATTGGCGTGGGGAATGGTAAAGGGCAGGTACAGGAAAAAGGGCCGGCTGCGGTTTCGCTCGATAAAAGAGAGCGCCTCGGCCGTGAGCAGGTCGGGGGAATAAGTGGTTTTTTCCGCCGCCACGCCGGAACCGTCCGGGTTTTTCGGCTCCGGCATAACATTGCCCGGCAGGGCCACTCTCGCACTGTTCCGGAAGAGGAATTCCGGGTAGTAGTTGTGTGCGTGGCGCTGGCAGAGGTAGCCGAAGAAATATTCGAAACCCTGGCTATTGGGCATCCCGGTGGAACCCGGTCCGCCCAGGCCCCACTTGCCGATCAGCGCGGTCCGGTAACCGGCCTGTTTCAGCAGCCGGGCGACTGTCAGCGTGCCCTCCGGCAGGGGCTCCTGGCCCATCGGCCGGACCTCCCGGTTGCCCCGGATATAGGAATGGCCGGTATGCAGGCCGGTCATCAGGCAGCAGCGCGAAGGCGCGCAGACCGTGCTGCCGGCATAGTGTTCGGTGAAACACACGCCTTCGCCGGCCAGCCGGTCCAGGTTGGGGGTGAGGATTTCGCGCTGTCCGTAGCAGCCCAGGTCGCCATAGCCCAGGTCATCGGCCAGGATAAAAATGATATTGGGCTTTCCTGTCACTTTGTCGGGATTCCTGCCCCCTGAGCCGCAGGACAGTGACAAGCCCGCGGCGCAGCCCAGCAGAAAATCCCGGCGTTTGATTGTTCCACCGGTTTCAGGCATGGATAACGCCTCCAATGCTGGAATTATTCCGCTATCTTTAAAGGCGTGTTCGAAATCATCATGATTAGTTGCGCAGTTGCAGATATCCCGCCAGCTGTATTTCGCACCCGAGCCGGCCCAGAGAGAGAGAAGGCCAAAAGGGAGCGTCTGGTTTGCATTGGCCTGGCCCTGCCAATTGCGAAAGATAACTTTCAAGCTCAGGCGGGACAAGGTTCGTATCGCGCAATTAGCCAATGCTGAGCAATAACAAGCCGGCTACTAAGGCCTCATTCCGGGTTTGTGAAGATGTAATTCGGCGGACTTGGCTTAAGCAAATATTTCTCAATTGACAGCCACTGAAAAAAATGTTTAAATAGAAATGATAAAAATGGTTATCTGACGGATTGGAGAAACCGGCAATGCTATCCTATCTTTTCGGCCAATATCTGCTGGAATGTGGATTAATCAGTACCGAGCAGCTGACGGATGGGCTGAGGTACCAGCGCAATAATAACCGTGTGATGGGCGAACTGGCGGTTGAGATGGGCTTACTGGACCGTCAGCAGATCCTCCAGATTCTGGAATGGCAGCTAAGCGTGGATAAGGATTTCGGTCAGGTCGCCAAGGAGTTGGGATTTCTTAGTGAGGAACAATTGGAACATTTGCTCGAACTGCAGCAGGAAAGACACGTTTACCTGGGAGAGGCGCTGGTCACGCAGGGGATACTGAAACGGGCGGAGCTGGAAAATGGGCTGAAAAACTTTCATGGCGAAAAGGACAAGTCGCTGAAAGCCGGAGCGGAAGAGGAACCGGAAAAGGATACCGCCGCCGCGCTGTTCAGTCTGGTCAGCAAAATGCTCCCCAGGCTTTCCAGCGGCAAAATGGTTTCCGGCGGGTTGTATCCGACTATCTCCGATCCGCATCATTCGTATATCTTCTGCCAGCGCCTGTGCGGAGAACAAGACCTGGCGGCCTGCCTAACCATCCCGGAAGACCTGTTCGAAGTATTCGGCGAAGCTCTTTCTTCGCGGATCAAGCAGGCCGTCAATGGCGGCAAAAGCGCTAAATATGGCCGGGCGATCAAGGGGTGCCTCAGGAATGTGCTCGAGGTATTCGCCGCAAACCAGAAAAAGGAAGGATTTATTTACCGGCTGGAAGGTGAAACGGAGAAATTTAGCCGGAGAATATATCTTTCCCGAAAAAAGAAAGCCCATAAATCCTCCTGCGCGGAATTTTTCCTGATCACGCCTCCCGGTCCGGATGGAGAGTTCCTGCAATTCAATCTTTGTCTTCTATTCAGCCATTGAACGACCTGCGTCGCGTGAGGTATTTACGGAGAGGCCCTCAGAATCCGGCGGGGCGGTCGAAGATGAGCAGGAGCGGAGCTCGCTGATTGGAATCCTCCAGCCTGGTTTGAAAATTTCCATCCAGCACGATAAATATATTCCGGCCTTTCACTACCAGTCCCTCGCTGTTGCGATAAAAATCCTCGCGGTTCCTGTAGCGATAGGCCGGGTTGTCTGCCGTCAGGCGGAACTCAGCCACCGCTAACAGTTTACCCTCATCCGGGTCGATCTTATATACCAGGCTGCGGGTCCGGGCCAGGGCATAGAGGCTTCCGCGGTCCCGGTCCAGGTCGCAAAAATCGTAGCTGTCCGGAATATCGATTACCCTCCCCGCAGAAAAATTTGCCGCAATATTGTAACTTAGTATCAGGTTCGGCAGCATTTCGTGGGCAATAAACAGGCGATTACCGACCCTGGCGACACCCTCTAAAGCGTAGTTTATCCTTCCCGCGGCCAGGTCTTTTCTACCCTGGAGCAGCACTTCCGGACCGGCGAGGCAGGAGAGCTTGCCCGAAGCAAGATCGAGCTCCAGCAACAGCCGATCCCGTTCATCGACCAGCCAGAGCCGCCCCGGGGCGGCCACTTCGATCCCCTCCAGGTCATACTTGAAGGCCTTGCCGGTCTCTCCGGCCAGCGCGGCGAACGCCGCCCGTCCCCCGGCGGGCTCGACAAGCTCGAGCCGGGGCGCCTTGGCCGCCGGATCGAGGACCGAGTCCAGACGCACGCGCAGGATTATCGGATTTTCCGGCTGCCAGTCCGGGGGCGCCGGGCCGTTATCGTCACAGAAGTACAGCCAGCCATCCTCCGAGGCCGCCATGCCGGAAAGGTTGAGGGCGCCGTCGCTCTCCAGAATAACATGGCGAACAAGCTTAAGCTGCAGGGTGTCCGGCAGCGAACCGGCCTGGAGAGGGCGGTATTCCAACGGCAGCAGAAGCGCCGGGATTATTGCCAGGAGTGGCGGAAAGAGCGTTTTCGGCAAGTTTGTCGTCTCCGGTAGAAGATTTCGGCTAAAGATAGGGCAGGAAAAACTCCGGGTCAAGCGGCATAGCGTTCCTATCGGGCCGGTGTGAATAATCGGGGCTTGGGGGGGCGGCGCCTGGGCGACCTTTGCCCAGGCGGGGCCGCGGGAGCCGTCTCCGCGGACACGCGCGCATATTATTTGCGCGCGCCGCCCCCGCGAACCGGGATGGCTGCAGGCGTTCCTTTTTTCCTCCGGTTCTTCAGGAATACATCTTGACGAAGATTCTGCTCGAGATTGAAGCTCGTGTTTTTATTTGACTCCGCGATGGACAGGGGCGTGAAATTGAGCATTCACGCCGGTTCGGCAGGTAAAAGGATTGACACTTATCGGGCTGGTTTCTATATTTATCAACCGTGTGAAATGCCTTAAATTTCAAACGCTTAAGATTTGCGCCGCTATCGGGAGGAAGAACGGCGGGCCGGGAGTGACCGGCGGTCCGGCGCGGATGCCAAACCGGTATTTTATTCATATATTTACCTTTCCCGGGGGGCACGATGAAAGGTGTGATTCTGGCCGGCGGCCTGGGTACCCGCCTGTACCCGCTGACCAAGGTGATGAACAAGCATCTTCTGCCGGTCTACGACAAGCCGATGATCTTCTACCCGATCGAGACCCTGATTACCGCCGGCATTCGGGATATCCTGATCGTCACTGGGGGCAACCACGCCGGCGATTTTCTCAGGCTGATCGGCAATGGAAGGGATTTTGGCCTGCAGCACGTTAACTATACTTACCAGGAAGGGGAGGGGGGTATCGCCGAGGCGCTGGGCCTGGCGCGTTATTTCTGCGACCAGGAAAAGGTGGTGGTGATTCTGGGCGATAACATCATCGAGAAGAACATAGTTCAGGCGGTAAAGGAGTTTGCCGGCCAGCCTTCAGGCGCCAAGCTGCTGCTCAAAGAGGTCGAGGACCCCGAGCGTTTCGGCGTGGCCGAGCTGGAGGGCCCGCGGATAAAAAAAATCGTGGAGAAACCAAAGGCCCCCAAATCCAATCTGGCGGTTATCGGCATCTATTTTTACGATCCCCAGGTCTTCGAATTCATCGACTCGCTGGAGCCCTCGGAGCGCGGCGAGCTGGAGATCACCGATGTCAACAACATGTACCTCGAGCGCAGCGTGTTGACCTACGGGGTCCTCGAGGGCTGGTGGACCGATGCCGGAACGTTTGATTCCCTGCTCAGAGCCGGCAGGCTCGTCGCGCAGACCGGGGCGAATAATCTCTGATCCGGCGGCGGGGCTGAACGCGCTAAAGGCCCATCTCAGCGGGAGGGAAGATCATGATCGAAGGTGTGGTCGTTAAAAAGCTGAAGGTCGTTCCGGATGAGCGGGGCCGCCTGATGGAGATTTTGCGTGATGATGATACTATTTTCACGCGCTTCGGCCAGGTTTACATGACTACGAATTTCCCGGGAGTGGTTAAAGCCTGGCATTATCACTTGAAGCAGTCCGATTGTGTCACCTGCGTACATGGGATGATCAAGCTCGTGCTCTGCGACTGGCGGAAGGAAAGCAAAACTTACAAGACTATCGAGGAATACTTTATCGGTGAGCACAACCCGCTGCTGATAAAGATTCCGCCGCAGGTCCTTCACGGCTGGAAGGGTATCGGAGTCAAAGAAACCATCGTGGTGAATGTGCCGGATCAGCATTACGATTACGAGCAGCCGGATGAATTGCGACTGCCCTTCGACAGCCCGGAGGTCGGCTACGACTGGGAGATCAAGTTTTTTTAGCGGCGGACGTTAGAAGCCGATCAATCAGCCAGGGAACGCTCCCCCGGACCATCCGGGGGAATTTATATCTTTAACGTTTTACTCGGGACGCGCGGATGAAGCTGCTGGTTACCGGAGGGGCAGGGTTTATCGGCTCGAATTTCGTGCTCCACATGCTTCGGACCTATCCGGAGCTGGACCTGGTCAATGTGGATAAGCTAACCTATGCGGGCAATCTGGAGAACCTGAAAAGCCTGGAGGGGGACAAGCGCCACCGCTTCATAAAGCTGGATATCGGCGACAGCGCGGCAATCGAGCGGCTGGTCGGGGCTGAATTGCCGGATGCGGTGGTGAATTTTGCCGCTGAGAGTCATGTAGACCGCAGTATCGAGGGCCCCGAGGTCTTCCTGCGGACCAACGTGCTGGGTACTCTGTCCCTGCTGGAAGCCTGTCGCAAAGCGGGAACTCCGGTATTCCTGCAGATCGGAACGGATGAGGTTTACGGCTCTCTGGGCGAAGCCGGAAGTTTTACTGAACAGAGCCCTTTGCAGCCGAACAGCCCTTACGCGGCCAGTAAGGCCGGAGCGGACCACCTGGTGCGGGCCTACGGTAAGACCTATGGGATGGATGTCCGCATCACCCGCTGTTCGAACAATTATGGGCCGTTCCAGTTTCCGGAAAAGCTGATCCCCCTGATGCTGACCAATGCTCTGGAGGGCCGTCCGCTGCCGGTGTACGGGGATGGCCTGAACGTGCGGGACTGGATTTTTGTCACCGATCATTGCCGGGCTCTCGACCTGGTGCTGCAAAAGGGAAAGCCCGGAGAAATTTATAATATCGGCGGAGTGGCGGAGAAGACTAATCTTGAGGTGGTCAAGACAATCCTGGCCGCGGTGGAAGCCGATCAGTCATTGATTCGCTTTGTCGAGGACCGGCCGGGGCACGACCGGCGCTATGCGATAGACAGCTCCAGGCTGCGCGGCGAGCTGGGCTGGGTCCCGGAGGTGGATTTCGGACAGGGGATCGCGCTGACTGTCCGCTGGTACCGCGAGCATGAAAGCTGGTGGCGGCGGATCAAGTCCGGTGAATACCGTCAGTATTACGAAAAAATGTACGGAAAAAGGCTATGAGGATTCTGGTCACCGGCGCCGCGGGAATGCTGGGAAAGGACCTCGTACCGGTCCTGGCCAGGAAGCACCGGGTCAGGGGCGCGGACCTGGCGGATTTCGATGTGACCGACCGGGAAGCGGCGGAGAGGTTTATCGGCGCCGAGAGGCCCGAAATGGTGATCCACGCTGCTGCTTTTACCGATGTTGAAGGCGCGGAGCACGACCCGGCCCGGGTGATGAGGGTCAATGCCGACGGAGCGCGGAATGTAGCTGCCGCCTGCGGCTTTCATGGCGCGCGGCTGATCCTGATCAGCACCGATTACGTCTTCGACGGGACCAAGGGCGCTCCCTATGTCGAGTCCGACCGGCCCGCTCCGCTGAATGTCTATGGCCGGAGCAAGCTGGAGGGTGAGCGTCTGGCCCGCCAGGAGCTTCCCGGCGTGACTGTCATCCGCACCGCCTGGCTTTACAGTGCCGGGGGGCGGAACAATTTCCCGGCTAAAATCCTCAAGGCCGCCCGCAAAGGGAAAAGCCTGAAGGTTGTCGCGGACGAGGTGGGCAGCCCGACCTGGGCGGCCGACCTGGCGAAAGCCATCGGGCAAATAGTGGATCTCGGCGCGGCAGGCCCTCTGTACCATCTGGCAGGCGGCGGTTTCTGTTCCCGCTTTGAAATGGCGATGGAGCTGTTCTCCTGCCTGGGGATCAGAGATTGCGAGCTGGTGAAAGTGAGCCGGGAGAATTACCCCGCCAATGTCCTCCGGCCGCAGAACAGCAGTCTGGACTCGGAGCGGATCGGCCGGGAAGGGATAAAGCCTCTGCGCAATTGGAAAGAGAGTTTGAGGGAGTTTGCCGGCATGCTCGGCAGCCATCAGGTTGGCTGAGGATGGGTTGTGGATGAATGAAGGCAAGGTCGTGGAGCGAGAAAAGCAATCGAGGCTGATGCTCTGGCTGCCGGTAATTGTCTGGCTGAGCCTGATTTTTATCGCCAGCAGCATTCATACTCCGTTCAGGGTGTTGAGAGTATTCCGCTACCAGGATAAGCTGATACACCTGGTGGAGTTCGGCATACTCGGCGCGCTGCTGGCCCGGGCGGTTTACCGCAAAGGTCTGGAAAGCCGCTGGCGCTACTGGGCCTGTATCGGAGCGGCTTCGCTCTACGGCGCTCTGGATGAGTTCCACCAGGCGTTCGTGCCCGGCCGTTCGGTGGACTGGAGCGATTTCGCGGCGGATAGTTTCGGCGCTTTCATCTTTGTCTGGGTCTGGCTCAGCCTTAAGGGCCAGGGTTTGCTCAGGCTGCGGGAGCGCGTGCGAAAGACGGCTGAATGAGCCGCGCATCGCGAGCCGGAATGATGATATCATTCGATCTATAAGCAAGGAATATCTGAGGTACTGATGCAATACAAAGCCCCGCGGGGGACCCAGGACATACTGCCCGGAGAGGTTGAGCGCTGGCAGCGCTTTGAGGAGATTTCCCGCCGGGTCCTCTCAAATTATGGTTACCGGGAAATCCGCACACCGATTTTCGAACAGAAAGAGCTTTTTCTGCGGGCGGTGGGGCAGGAGACGGATATCGTCCAGAAAGAGATGTACTGCTTCACGGACCGTAAGGAGCGCTGGTTCGCGCTGCGCCCCGAGGGCACCGCTCCGGTGATCCGTTCCTATGTCGAGCACGCCCTCTGGAAGGACCGTCCGTTCCAGAAGCTCTATTATATCGGCCCGATGTTCCGCTACGACCGTCCGCAGAAAGGCCGTTACCGCCAGTTCCACCAGGTGGGCGCCGAGGCGGTGGGCAGCCTTGAGCCGCTGGTGGATGCGGAGGTTATTGCCACGGTGCGGCAGTTGCTCGAAGCGGCGGGCGTGAAAAAAGTCATTCTCAAGCTCAACAGCCTGGGAGATGCGGAAAGCCGGGGCAAATACGCCGCGGCCCTGAAAAAATATTTTTCCGGCAAAAGAGAGTCTCTTTGCCCGGACTGCCGGGTGCGTCTGGAGGCTAACCCGTTGCGTATCCTCGACTGCAAGGTCCCCGAGTGCAATGAGCTGAGCCGGGATATCCCGCCGATGGAGGAGTACCTCAGCCCGGACAGCCTCCGGCACTACGAATCGGTCCAGCGCTGGCTGACTGTGTCAGGCGTGAGTTTCGAGAAAGATAAAAACCTGGTACGTGGACTGGACTATTATACCCGGACCGCTTTCGAGTTCCATCACGGCGAGCTGGGGGCCTCGGTGGCCCTTGGCGGCGGAGGCCGCTACGACAGCCTGGTGGCCGAATGCGGCGGCCCGGATACTCCGGCGATCGGTTTCTCCCTGGGGAGCGAGCGGGTCCTGCTTGCCGCCTCCCAGGACAGTGGCGGGGAAGCAGATGACGGCGGCGCGGGCAAAAAACTTGGCCTTTACCTGGCCTGGCTGGGCCCGGAGGCCTGCGAAAAAGCTCTCGGGCTGGCGGCAGCGCTGCGGAAGTTTATCCGGGTCGAGATGGATCTGGAGCCCAGGAGCCTCAAGGCGCAGTTGCGCCAGGCGAACAAGCTCGAGGTCAGCCACGCGGTAATCCTGGCCGGAGATGAGCTGGCGCGGGATCTGGCCCAGTTTAAAGAGATGACCACCGGCGCGCAGGAGGAAATCGGGCTTGCGAATCTGGAGGAGTTTGTCAAAACGAAGTTGAATGTCGGATGATTGAGTATTCAGGCGGTTAAATCGGCGGTGCAACCTATTTCTGCCGCAAGGCCCAAGCCGGCGGCAACGCAGGAGGAGTCCGGATTTCCATGGAAAGCAAACTGTTACAAACGCATTATAGAACAAGCACTTGCGGAGAGCTCAGGAAAGAAGATATCGGCAGACAGGTAACCCTCATCGGCTGGGTATTTCGCTGGCGCGATCATGGGGGGATGGTGTTTATCGATATGCGGGACCGCTACGGCGTGACCCAGGTGGTTTTCGACCGGAAATCCGCCGAGCAGGACATCGATGACCTGGCCCACCGCCTGCGCGCCGAATACGTCATCCAGATCCGCGGCAAGGTCCGCCCGCGGCCCGCGGGCACGGTCAACCCTAATTTGTCCACCGGCGAGATCGAGATCAGCGCGGACCATCTGGAAATCCTGTCCGAGAGCGACAACCCGCCTTTCCGGCTGGATGACAAGGGCTCGGTCAATGAAGACTTGCGCCTGACCTACCGCTACCTGGACCTGCGCCGCGAGGAGCTGCAGAAATACCTGATAATCCGCCACAAGGCGGTCACCGCGACCCGGAACTATTTCGACCGGAACGGTTTTCTGGATATCGAAACACCGATACTCTGCAAGCCTACCCCCGAGGGCGCCCGGGATTTTCTGGTTCCCGCCCGTCTGCATCCGGGCAAGTTTTACGCGCTGCCGCAGAGCCCGCAGCTTTACAAACAGCTCCTGATGGTGAGCGGGTTCGACCGCTATTACCAGATCGCACGCTGTTTCCGGGATGAGGACCTGCGCGCCGACCGTCAGCCGGAATTCACTCAGATCGATGTCGAGATGTCGTTCATCGTCGAGGATGACATCATCCGGGTGGTGGAGGGCCTGTTGCAGGCGATATTCTCAGAGACGCTGGGGATCGAGATTCCGGCAACTTTCCCGCGCCTGAGCTACGATGAGGCGATGGAGCGCTTCGGGATCGACCGCCCGGACACCCGTTACGGTCTCGAGATCCAGGACTTTTCCGCCTGTTTCGGCAACTGCGGCTTCCGCGTCTTTGATTCCCTGCTTTCCACCGGCGGCCGGATCAGGGGGATCGTGGTGCCCGGCGCGGCCCGCTACAGCCGCAAGGAGCTGGATGACCTGAACGCCCTGGCGGCGGAAATGGGCTCAAAGGGATGTGTCTGGCAGCGCGTAGGCAAAAAGGGCGAACACGACAGCTCAATCAAGAATTATGTCGAACAGAAATTCCTCGATGCGGCGGCGGAGCACGGCAAGGCCTCTGCCGGCGACCTGATCGTCTATGTGGGCGGCACCGACGGGGTCACCTCGAAAGCCCTGGCCCGGCTGCGCCAGTTCCTGGGCGATAAAGAGGGGTTGATCGACAAAAACCGTCTGGATTTCCTCTGGGTGACCGATTTCCCCCTGTTCGAGCGCGATCCGGCGAGCGGCGCGCTCAGCCCAGCGCACCATCCTTTCACCAGCCCGCGTCCCGAGGACCTGGATAAGCTGACCACCAGCCCCGAGCTGGTGCGCAGCCGGGCTTATGATGTCGTGTTGAACGGGAACGAGATCGGCGGAGGTAGCATCCGTATCCACAACCGCGAGGTGCAGCGCAGAATTTTCACCGCCCTCGGAATCTCGGATGAAGATGCCGAATACAAGTTCGGCTTCCTGCTCAAGGCCTTTCAGTTCGGGCCTCCGCCCCACGGCGGGATCGCGCTCGGCGTGGATCGGATCGCCATGCTGCTCACCGGCACCGATTCGATCCGGGATGTAATCGCCTTTCCGAAAACCGCCAAGGCGAGCGCGCTGATGGAGGATTCGCCTTCGATTGTCAATGAGCACGAGCTGCTGGAACTGCATATCAGAAGGATCGTCAGGAGCTGAGGCTCGATGGGCGTATTTCCGGGAGCCATCTTGTAATTGGCTCGGAAAAATGCCAGATTTAAACGGTACTAAGCGAATTATTTTGTGTTTGAGGAACGCTGCGGCTGTCCGGTCGCCTCAAGTTTGTGGCGCAGACAGCGGAAAAGTGACGGACAGGGGAGGAATAGCCAGGCTTAACAATGGTAAAAGCCACCGACAGAAACCAGGCCACCCGCCGGATTCCCATCGAGGGCGTCGATATGCTGAGCCTTCTCGGGCCCAACGACCGCAACCTGCGGCTGTTGGAAACAGTCTTCGACTGTGAGGCATATCTCCGGGGCGGCGAGCTGGTGGTGACTGGCGAGGAGCAGGCGGTTTCGGAGCTCGAAAACACCCTGCGCAGGGTGATCGCCCTGGTGCAGACCGGCAAGAATCCGCAGGTGACCGAGATCGGCGAGATTGCCCGCCGGGTGCGCGAGGGGGACAGCGCTGAGGGTGAGCTGTACGAGCCGTCGAATGTTTATTTCACCGGCATGAAAAAGGTCATCAAGGCCCGGGGCAACGGCCAGAGCCGGTATCTGCGGATGATCGCGGAAAACGACATCGTGATCGGGATCGGCCCCGCCGGAACTGGCAAGACCTACCTGGCGGTGGCCGCGGCGGTCGATTCGTTCAACAAGAAAAGGGTCAAAAGGATAATTCTGGCCCGTCCGGCCGTGGAGGCAGGGGAGAGGCTGGGATTTTTGCCCGGAGACATGCAGGAAAAAGTCGACCCTTACCTTCGCCCGCTCTACGATGCCTTGAAAGACATGGTCCAGCCTGAAAAACTCGAGAAGTACCTGGAAAACGGCACTATCGAGATCGCGCCGATCGCTTTCATGCGCGGCCGCACCCTGCATGACGCGTTCGTGATCCTGGACGAGGCGCAGAATGCGACCCGGCTGCAGATGAAAATGTTCCTGACCCGCCTGGGAGTCAACTCGAAAGCGGTAATCACCGGAGATAAAACCCAGATCGATCTCCCTCGCCCGGACCAGAGCGGACTGCTCCAGGTCGAGGAAATCCTCAAGGGGATCGACGGTATCGGTTTCACCTATTTCACGGATGAGGATGTGGTCCGTCACCGCCTGGTCCGCGACATTGTCCGGGCCTATCAGGCCGCCGGAGAGGATGAGGAAGAACAACTGCGGTTACCCGGCACGCGCTAGTGAGTGTCCAGGCGCGGTAAATTCGCCCTGCGCCGGAGCCGGGGCGGCTGAGTTCCTGCGGGTGAGAAATTTATTCCGGAGCAGTCCGGATATCCGGTATTTGACAGTTGGGTGCGGATTAAATCATGCTTTGAAAAGGTGAGCAGTGGAAAGCAGCAGGCGGAAAGTCAAGCTCAGAGTAAAGAAATCGATCAAATGGTTCAAGAGCTGGAGCCGGATCGAGACCGGGCGGCGGAATATATTTTTCCAGCACGGGGCCAGAATATTCCTGCTTCTGGCGCTGGCCTGGCTGGCTCTGGTACTCACGCCCGGCCGCCGCACCATTGATCCGTTTTTCGATGTCCAGGCGGGCAGTGTTGCCGACCGGGATGTGATCGCCCCCTTCGATTTCCCGGTCCATAAGAGCCAGACTGAGCTGGAGCGGGAACGGCGGGAGGCCGCGGACAGGGTAAAGCCGGTGCTCGAATTCCTGCCCGGAGTCAGGGATGTCGCCATCCAGGAAGAATCGTTGTTTTTCGACCTGCTGAAAAAAATCAGGAGCGATACGCTTGTCAAAAAATCGTTGGTCAGCTGGAATCGCTACCTCGATTTAACCCGCAATCAGAACAAAAAGTTCAAGATCAAGCCCGTAGTCCTCCAATATCTCTATTCCGCGGATTCCCTGCTCACCCTCTCGGATGATGAAATTATCTACCTCTTCGATCCGGTGCGCTCCAGCCTGCTGCGCAACCGTCTGAAAGACTACCTCGTAAGCCGTCTGCGCGAGGGGATAATCAGCGATGCGGCCCTGAGCCGGATTGAGAACGAGGAGGTGCTGCTGCGCCGGGATGGCGAGGAGAAGGTGGTCGAGTCGAGCAGCCTCAACTCGCTCTCCCGGGTGATAGAACAATCGATGAGCGAGGTCATCGATCCGGAGTACCAGGAGGTGAGCAAGAGCCTGTTCGTACAGGAGCTGCGCCGGTTCATCCGCGCTAATATAATTTACAACTGGACCGAGACCGAGCGCCTGCGCCAGGTGGCCGCCGCCGCGGTCAAGCCGGTCCGGGATGAAATGGTGCTCAAGGATGAAAAGATCCTCAGCCGCGGGGAAAAAGTCACGCCGGAACAGATGGAGCGCCTGGATAATCTGAGTGCGGAGCTCGAAAAGAGAGAGCTTGTCACCGGCGAGGCGGACCAGATCAGGCACGGGCTGGGGATATTCACGGTCTATCTGCTCCTGCTGCTGATCCTGGGGATTTACATTTACTTCTACCAGCGCGAGGACTATCAGCGGTTTTCAAAGCTGCTGATAATCGCTATCTCTTTTGCGCTGGTCCTGCTTTGCTCCAGTCTTATCCTGGGCCGGCCGGAGCTCCCCGGCTACCTCATTCCGGTGGCTGTCGCCGCGATGCTGATCGCTTATCTGCTGGACGATCAACTGGCGATGGTGGCGACATTTTGCCTTTCCCTGATGATCGGCGTGCAGGCGAATTTCTCGAGCTATCTGGTGCTGCTGTCCCTGGCCGGTGGAATTGCGGCGGCGATCAGCGTGCGCCGGATCGAAAGCCGGCGCGCCCAGTATCTGCCGATCCTTTACGTGGCGGCGGCCTATGTGCTGGTGCTCTTTGCCGTGGACTTCGCCTACCGCGGAGAGGATTTTAACACCGTGCTACGGTCTGCGGGCTGGTGCACCCTGAATGCCACCTTGTCGACATTTATCGCGATTCCTTTACTGCCTCTGTTCGAATCGGTTTTTAAAATCACCAGTAATTTTACTCTGCTCGAGCTGGGCGACCTGAACCGTCCGCTGCTCAAGCGCCTCTCCCTGGAGGCCCCCGGGACCTACCACCATTCGCTGATTATCGGCAGCCTGGCCGAGGCGGCAGCCGCCGGTATCGGCGCAAACCCGATCTATGCCCGAGTAGCCAGCTATTACCACGACATCGGGAAAATGAGGAAACCGGAGTACTTTATTGAGAACCAGTCCGGCAAGCCGAACCCGCACAATAAGCTCAGCCCGAAAATGAGCAGCCTGATCATCGCCAGCCATGTCAAGGAGGGTGTCGATCTTGCCCGCAAGGCTCGTCTCCCGGAGTGCATCATCGACATCATCCGCGAGCATCACGGCAATCAGCCGATCTCCTTTTTCTACTCCAAGGAGAAAGAGCAGAACCCGGATACGACCCTGCGGGAGGGGGATTTCTGCTATCCCGGACCCAAGCCGATGAGCAAGGAGGCGGCGATAATAATGCTGGCGGATGCGGTCGAGTCCGCCTCGCGCTCGCTCAGCGAGCCGACTGTCAGCCGGATCAAAAGCCTGATCAGGGGCTTGATCGAGGCCAAGCTCCGCGACGGGCAGCTGGATTACGCCGACCTGACTCTCAGGGACCTGACCCGCATCGGGGATGAATTCTTCAATATCCTGATCGGGGTCCATCACCACCGCATAGAGTATCCGTCCTCCGGGGAGAAGCCTCAGGATGCCAAAGGACCGAACAGCCGGACTAAAATTGTTTCTGGCCCGGACGGTAAGGATGAAACTGGAGGGGTTGTACTCACCCCTCGGGAAGATGTTGACTGACCTGCTGGGCGCTCATGGAGTGACCGAATCCGAGCTTTCCCTGACTTTTGTCGGCCGGGACCGGATCAGGCGGCTCAATCAGCGGTATCTCGGCCGCGACCGGGTGACCGATGTGCTCGCCTTCGACCTCTCGGACGCTAAAGGCAAGGCCGGGGACAGGCCGCTGGTCGGCGATATCTATGTCTGTGTCGCCCGGGCGGCAGGCCAGGCGAAAGAGCGGGAAATGAGCCTCGAGGAAGAGCTGTTCCGGCTCGCCGCCCATGGAGCGCTGCACCTGCTGGGTTATGACCACGAGCGGCCCGGCCAGGCGCTGCGGATGACCCGGTTGCAGGAGGAAGCGGTAAAGAAATATTTTCCTGTCCCATGACCTGGATTTTTTGTCCAATGCCGCAAACCCGGTGGATACTGACCCCTGTGTCCGCGCGGCATGCCGCGCAAACGGCATTTTATATGTAATAAACGAGTTAGATAGATTGATACCTTTTGGTACAGAGAAGGATATTATTCGGCTCCGCAGCCATTCGGATATTTGCTTGAAATGTTAACCTGAACCTGGCGCCGGGCATTGTTATGGAACTCTATCTTCTCATAGCCTTTCCCCTGCTGATTCTCATGTCGGCAGTTTTCAGCAGCGCGGAGACCGCCTATTTCTCCCTCTCCAATTTCGAGTTGTCGCAACTCGAAGAAGAGTACCCGAAATTGGGCCGGCAGGTGCGCCAGCTCCTGGAAAGCCCGGACCGCCTGCTCAGCGGAATCCTGATGGGCAACATGATCGTCAATATCGGGGCCACCGCGGTAGCGACGATTCTGCTTCACGAGCTGGGCCGTGAGGCAGGCTGGAGTGAGAAATTGACCTATCTGGTGGCTGTTATCGGCATGACCTTGATTCTGCTGGTATTCGGCGAGGTCAGCCCGAAAGTCTACGCCATGGCGAATGCCCGTAAGCAAGCGATGAATGTAACCTGGTTCATCCGGGGTTGGCTGATGATATTCCGTCCGGTAATCGGCATTCTGGTACGTTTCAACGCCTGGTTCAAGGGACGGTTTGCCAGCGCCAGGGAGGACCGGCAGATCCTGGAAGAGGAATTGAAGCTGATGGTGGATATCTCGGCCGAGCAGGGGGACTTGGAACAGGAAGAGAAGACGATGATCCACAACATCTTCGAGCTCTCCGAAACCATGGTCCGGGAGATCATGGTGCCCAGGACCGACATCCTCGGCATTTCGCTGGATACCCCGCTGGATGAGGTGGTGAAATTCGTCCAGGAAATGGGCCACTCCCGTTATCCGGTCTACGAGGGGGATCTGGATAATCTGCGCGGTATCCTTTACGCCAAAGACCTGCTGGACTACTCCTACCAGTTCAGAAAAATAAACAGCATGGCCGAGCTGCTGCATGAAATTTACTACGTCCCGGAAGCCAAACGCTGCGGGGAGACACTGCGGGATTTCCAGAAGCGTCATCAGTACATGGGTATTGTGGTGGATGAGTACGGGGGCACGGAAGGCCTGGTGACTGTCGAGGATATCATGGAGGAGATTATCGGTGAAATCCAGGATGAGCACGATGAGGAGGAGCCGCTGATCGTCGAAATGGAACCGGGACAGTACCTGGTCGACGGGAAAATAAATATCGAGGATCTGTCCGAGACTCTGGGAGTCCGGCTCGAAGGCGAGGGGTACGAATCGCTGGGCGGCTACATTCTCTCCAGGTTCGGCCGACTGCCCCATGCGGGAGAGTTTTTCGAAGCCGAAAACTACCGGTTTACCATTACCAAACTTTCCAAACTTAGGATCTGGAAAGTGCGGATTGACCGGCTCGACGGGAATGAACCGAATACCGCGGAAGGTGAACACTTCCTGAATGACTGATCCGCTGTAGATCGAGGCGCATGTGGAGTATTACAAGTTATGGCTCATACTGCTGACGTTGATCGGCAGCGCGTTTTTCAGCGGCTCCGAGACGGCATTGATTTCGATCAACCGGGTCAAGCTGCAGAGCTGGATCGGCAAGAACAAGCGCCTTTCCAAGCTCGCTGACAGTTTCCTGAACCGCCCCGGCGACCTGCTTTCGAGCCTGCTGGTCGGCAATAACCTGATGAACGTGCTGTTGACAGTCCTGATCGCCGATCTGATTATCGAGATGTTCCCGGAGCGCGAGGCCCTCTCCATCCTGGTGACAGTCCTGGTGATCCCGGCACTGACCATGCCGCCGACCCTGTTCTTCGGCGAAATCATCCCCAAATCGATTGCCCGGGAGCATGCTGGCCGTCTGCTGCCGCTACTCACCACACCGCTTCTGGTCTGCCATTACCTGTTGACCCCGGTGGTCAAAGTAGTCCACGGGATGACCAGCCTCGTGCTGAAATTTAGCGGGGTGAAATCCCGTAAGCCCGAGATGATTTTCACCCGCAAGAATATCCAGCAGGTCCTGCTGGAAAGCAAGAGCTCGGGGTTGCTCGATGAGGAGGAGCGCAATTACATCTCGGGGGTGTTCGAATTCAGCGAATCCACGGTCCGCGAGGTAATGACGCCTCGGATAGAGATTGAAGCGGTGCCCCGGGGCACCTCGATGGATGAAATAGCGGATAAGATAAACCAGAGCAATTATTCGCGAATCCCTATTTATGAGGATTCGCTGGACCATATCATCGGGATCGTCCATGTGGTGGACCTGCTCAGCGGCAGCGGTTCCGGAGAGCCGGTAATCCATCCGGTGATTTTTACGCCGGAGACCCGGAAGTGCGACAGCCTGTTTAACGAAATGCGCCAGAAAAAATGCCACCTCGCGGTGGTGCTGGATGAGTATGGCGGCACCTCGGGCATAGTCACGCTGGAGGATTTGCTCGAGGAACTGGTGGGTGATATTCACGATGTCCACGATGCGACCGGCTCGCTGGTCAAAATCGGCCGGGACAACAGTATAATTGTCGACGGCCGCACCCGTATCGATGAGCTCGAGGGCAAGATCGAGCTGCCGGAGACGGAATACGAGGTGGAGACAATCGGCGGCCTGCTGGTATCCGAGCTCGGACGGATTCCCGATCAGGGAGAGCGCTTCCAACTGGGCCGGGTCAGGATCACCGTGCTGGAAACCTCGCCGAAGCATGTGGTAAGCCTGAGGCTCCGTCAGATAGAATCCGCGGTGAATGAGCCGGAGGCGAACGAGAGCAGTATCCGCCCGATCCGGGAAGAGGAAGACTGACTGCGCGGCTGTACGGCGCGAAGGCCAATCTTAAGCTTGAGTGATACTATGGAATTGACCCTCGAAGAAGTAAGAAGACTGCTCGAGCTCGGCGAAAATGGGCGCAAGGAGCTCAGTACGCTGGTCGAGGAGACTCATCCGGCCGACCTGGCGGATATTATCGAGCGGATGGCGGAGGAGGAGCGCGCCAGGTTTTTCAGCACCCTGCCCGCGGAGCTGGCCTCCCAGACCCTGGCGGAAACGACCGATGAGAACCAGGAAGAGCTGATCAAGAGCCTGGACGACCGGGCCCTGTCGCAGGTTTTCGAGGAGCTGCCGGACGATGACGCGACGGATATAGTCCAGGAGCTGAGCGAAAAGGAAGCCCTCCGGGTCATGCGGGTGATCGAGAAGGAGGACCGCGAGGACATCCAGACCCTGCTCAAGTACCCCGAGGATACGGCGGGCGGAGTGATGACCGCCGAGCTGATTGTCGTGGACATGGGGCTGACCGCCCAGGAAGCAATCAGGGAGGTCAGGGAACAGGGACAGGAAATAGAGTTTTATACGGTTTATGTAGTGGATCAGAATAAAGTGCTGCGGGGAACGATTTCAGCCCGGGATTTAATCCTGGCGGACCCCCTGGCCCGGGTCTCGGAGATCATGGAAACGGATCTGGTGAGCGTCCCGCCGGAGATGGACCAGGAGGATGTGGCCCGGACCCTGGCCCGCTACAACCAGGTATCGATTCCGGTGGTGCTCGATGGCCGCCTGCTGGGCCGGGTCACCGTGGATGATGTGATCGACATCCTGGAAGAGGAGGCGACCGAAGACCTTTTCCGCATGAGCGGCGTCCATCACGATGAGAGCGTGGAGAGTGTCGGGATACTGCATTCGGTGCGCTCCCGCCTGCCCTGGCTGTGTCTGAATCTGGCCCTGATTTTCATTTCCGCCAACATAATCAAATTTTACATCCATGTCCTGGAGCGGGTGACGATTCTGGCGATGTTCCTGCCGGTGGTGGCCGGAATCGGCGGCAATACCTCCACCCAGAGCCTGGCGGTCACCCTGCGACGCCTGATTCTCGACGAGACGATCGGGGGCCGGCGGCGCAGGGTGCTGATCCACGAATCCCTGGTGGCCCTGATGAACGGCCTGGCGATCAGCGTGGTGATTTTCCTGGCGGTTCTGTTCATTCAGAAGGACCTGTCCCTGGCTTTGACTGTAGGCGGTGCGGCCTGGACCTCGATGACCGTGGCCGGCTTTATCGGCGCTTTCATGCCGATCGCCCTGAAAGCACTGGGCTTCGATCCCACGGTTTCCTCCACGGTTATTTCTAATCTGACGGATATGATGAGCTTTTTCCTGCTCCTCGGTTTGGGGGCATTGCTCTTTCTGCACTGACCTGCCACACTCTCTCATTATTGAAAAAAGCATGGATCCGGTCCGGCAACAGGCGATTGTCATTGGAGGCGTCAACTACAGCGATTCCAGCCGGGTGGTCTGGATGCTGACCCCGGATTACGGCAGGCAATCCTTTCTGGTCAAGGGCGCACGAAGACAAAAAAGCAAATATCTGGGCAGCCTGGAGACTTTCAACCTGGTGCGGGTGAGCTATCGCCGGCGCGAGCGCAGCTCGCTTTACACCCTGGGCGAGGTGGATGTCGAAAACCATTTCGGCGGGATACGCCGCAGCCTGGACGCTTTCTGGGCCGCCTCCCAGGCCACCGAGCTGATCAAGCTGATCAGTCATGAGGAGCAGGAGGGAGCGGCGCTGTTCGAGCTGCTGAGCGGATTTTTATCCCTGACCGACAGAAAGTCCGGAGACCGCGCGTTCCTGGCCTCCCTGCTCGCCGCATTCCGTTGGCGGCTTACCAGCCTGATCGGCCTGGAGCCGCAGCTTGTCGAATGCGTCCGCTGCGAAAAAAAACTGACTCGGGCGGAGAAGTACCGTTTCCTTCTCATCCGCGGCGGAGTCTGCTGCGCGGAATGCGGAGGCTCCCCCGAGCCGGCGGACCTGGCGGAGGAGCATGCCGGGCTGGTCAGCTACGAAGCCCTGCGCTTCATTTATCGCAGCATCAGGCGTTTCCCGGCCGACCCGGAAGATCTGCCGCAGTTGAGCGGCAGCCTTCTCGGCGAGATCGAGGAACTCGCGCGCAGATACCTGGCCTATCACCTGGATGAAAAGCCCCGCGAGGGCAAGATCTTACCGCGAACGGCCCCAACCGGGTCACTGAACTGGAAGCCGGGTAATGATAACTAGCCGCTTGTCCGCCGGAAGCGGAAGTGCCATGCGGAGGAGGCCGCCGGATGCCAACGTTCTGGAATAAGCTGGCCCGTCCGGAATTTGTCGCCGGACATTACCGCGGGATCATTTTAACCGCCGTGCTGATCAATACCACGCTGATAGTGTTCCTGGTGGTTTACATCTGGACCTATGGCCTGGAGCTTCACGGGGCGCGGCAAATGGCCGGACAGGGATTTCCGGGCGGCAAGGAGACCCTCCTGCCGGTCGAAATGACTGTGCAGGCCGACCGGATAATTGTCTGGAGCAAGCCCGGTGGAGTGAATAAGGGCGCATCCAGCCGCGGCATCCTGGAAAAGGGAGAGAAAGTTCAGGTGTTGGACCGGGTGGAGTTCGAGGGCGCGATCTGGCTCGAAGTGGCGCTGGTGGGGCGCAGAGGCTGGGTGAAAGCCGAAGGATTAAACTAGGTGATATTCAAAGGGTAGAAAGGCTTAAAAGCAAGTTGAAATATTATCCCGGCGGCTGGTTTTTTCCCAGCCACTGTAGGGGCGGTTCGCTAACCGCCCCTACAATTTCATATAGATTATAATGTTACGTGGTTTTGTCAAATATCATTTGCCTCAATTAGGAAAGAGCAAAGGATAAAACAACACGCACTTACTTGTTCGGGATTATTATCTGTGGACCAGACAAATTGCCGGATTAATTATACTGCGGCGGTAATCATTGGCCGCGCGAGGCTGACAGCGTGGAGCCTTTTCCGCTGGCGGCGCCGGCCGCCGCTACCGGCGGGCGGCTGTCACTCAGGCCGATTGCATTGAGCTGGCTTGCCATGGAATCTCTCAGAGCGGCGAACTGCGCCATATTCGCGGGATTTACTGGCTCTCCGGCCGGGATGTCCACCTTCAGCGGATTAATCAGGACGCCGTTCTTGTAGAAGCAAAAGTGCAGGTGCGGACCGGTGGCCAGCCCGGTGCTGCCCACATAGCCGATCACCTGGCCCTGGGTGACCCGGCCGCCCGAGGCAAGCCCTCGGGCGTAGCGCGAGAGGTGGCCGTAGGCGGTCGAATACATCCCATTATGCTTGATCATAATGTAATTGCCGAAGCCGCCGTTCCTGCCCCGCTGAATGACTTTACCATCCCCCAGGGCCAGGATCGGCGTCCCGGTTGGGGCCGCGTAATCGACTCCCAGGTGCGGACGGAAGATTTTCAGTATCGGGTGGAACCGGCTGCGGTTGAAACGGCTGGAAATGCGGGGCATGTATTTGAAAGGCGAGCGCAGGAATTTGCGCCGCATGCTTTTTCCATCCAGGTCGAAATAATCCACAGAGCTGTCCGGGTTGGTGAAGCGGATGGCCCAGAGGGTCTTACCGCCGTTGTTGAATACCGCGGCCATGATTTTTCCCAGCTTGGCCGTACCCTTGGGGTGGAGCTTTTCCTCATAAATCAGCTTGAAACTGTCGCCCCGCTGGATATCATTGTGGAAGTCGATCTGCCAGGCGTAGATTTCGCTCAGCGCCAGCGCCAGTTCCGGATTTGAAGACAGCCCGATCAGCGTTTCATAAAGCGAGCTATTGATAATCCCGCCTATTTCCCGCTCGCGAACTTGATAAACCGTCTCCTCTACATTCGAAGCCCAGCCTGCCGAATCCACCCGGGCGACTATCAGAGTGCGGTCCGCGTCGATCTCGTACCTGAGCTCGGTCAACGAACTGTCCTGAAAGGAGAATTCAAAAACGTGCCCTGTAGTGACACAGTTCAGATTGTGCGAGGGTTTGGCCGCAGTCAGTAATTGATACAGATACTCCCGGTCGATACCATTGCGCTGGAGGATCGTTTCGAAAGTATCGCCGCTTTTTACCTTGTCGTCGAGAGTGTAAGGCTCGATCGCCGGAGCGAGGGAGTCCTCGCCGCTCGACAGGCTGTCCGGGTCAGCGCCGGCTCGAAGCGATTCAGGATAATCAGCGGAGTTGAAGGGGTCGGACTGGTAGGTTCTGAGGACTGAAGAGACGGAGAAGACACAGGCCGTGAAAACCAGGAACGGGACAAGAACCCTGAGCCTGATCTTTTTCGAGCGTTCTTTTTCCATAATAATCCTGGAGCCGCCTTTGCGGAAAAGGTGTTTCAGGTCTGAGTTCATTATATCCGGGGGCTGGGGTGAAGACAGTAACGGCAAAATAAAAGGTCTTACGCCTGGTTTGTCAAGAATATCGTGCGTCGCAACACTGAATTATTTTTCCAGCACGGCCCGTCCGCTGCTTATTGCGAGCCTGGGAGGCTGAAAAAAATCTTTGCCACGCAATTAAGAACTTCTGATTTGCGCAATTTGTTGCAAATAGGTCCGGCGCACTTTTTCAAAAAAATCCAGGGCCAGGCAGCTGCGATAATCGGGATAAGTCCATTCCAGCGGCTGCAGGCAGCCCTGGTGATAGCGCAAGGTAACCTCTCCGAAAATTCTCCGGCCGAGACAGATCCGGTGCGAATAGTTTTTGGTCGAGGCGAGAACGAGTTTCGCATCCGACCAGTAACCCGGATCGATATTGACCAGCCTGCCGCCCTGGGGCGAACGGTGGAGCCTCTCGCAGGCCGCGGTGCGGCGCTTGAGCCGGACCAGCTCCTCGGGCCGCCGCAGGACGCTGAAACTGAAAAATTGCTTCAGCAGGGCGGGCCCCATCTCCGCCCGGTAATAATCCGACTGGTCGAAGGCAAAGACCGGGCTTTGCAGGTCGATCTCGCCCAGGATTTCGCTCAGGCGGCCGACGGCCTGTATCAGATGTTCCTCCTGGCACGCCATGATCGCCGCCACCGGTTTGACCAGTCTCGGGATTCGGATTTTTCCCTTCAAAATTTCCTCCGCCCACCTGCCGGCTTGTTCGCGGCAAATGCCGGACGGCCGGGTAAGCCGGGCAGATTCCGCTCAGTCGACCTGACGGCGGATGAAAGTCGGGATTTCGAGCTCCTCTATAGTCAGCGGATAGGGCCCGGTCTTGATCGGCACCGTGCCGCTTTTGACGATATCGTTTCTGTCCGTGCCGGTACGGATCGAGTTGTGGGTCACCTGGCTCGACACGCTCAGGTCATCGTTAATGACCCGGCTGATTTCGAGAACATTGTCGCTGCGGGCTTCGAGCAGGTTCTTGTTGATCTGCACCTGCTCTCTTTTTTCACCGAACCCGGTGGCGATCACGGTTACGCGGACCTGGCCGTTCATCGATTCATCGATCGCCGCGCCGAAAATGATGTTCGCCTCCTCGCCGGCGGCCTCGTAGATGATGTTATTGGCATCGTTGACCTCGTGCAGCGTCAGGTCCGAACCGCCGGTAATATTGACCAGCACGCCCTTGGCGCCTTTGATCTGGACATCCTCCAGCAGTGGAGAGCTGATCGCCTCCTGCGCCGCCTCGCTGGCGCGATACTCCCCGGAGGCGAACCCTGTGCCCATCAGCGCATCACCCATGTTCGCCATGATTGTCTTGACATCGGCGAAATCCAGATTGACCAGGGCCGGCGTGGTGATCAGCTCCGAGATGCCCTGGCAGGCGTAGAACAGGATATTGTCCGCGATCTGGAGCGCCTCGGGGAAAGTCGTGCTTTTTCCCACCAGGCCCAGCAGCCGCTGGTTGGGCACGATGATAATCGTATCCACGTATTTGCGCAGCTCGATGATCCCGGAGTCGGCCTGCTTGATTCTCTTACGGCCCTCGAAGATGAAGGGTCGGGTGACCACTCCGATAGTCAGGGCGCCCAGTTCCCTGGCGATCTCGGCCACCACCGGCGCGGCGCCCGTGCCGGTCCCGCCTCCCATGCCGGCGGTGATAAAGACCATATCGGAACCATCCAGCATCTGGGACACTTCCTCCCGGCTCTCCTCGATCGCCTGGCGGCCGACTTCCGGGCGGGCGCCGGCGCCGAGCCCCTTGGTCAGCTCCTTGCCGATCTGGACCTTATACTGGGCTTTGTTGATCGAGAGCGCCTGTACATCCGTGTTGCAGGCGATAAAATCAACCCCCTTCATATCGGAGATAATCATGTGATTTATCGCATTGCCGCCTGCGCCCCCGACACCGATCACGGTGATGCGGGCCATCTGCTCCTGGGCATCCGTAAATTCGAATGTCGCCATTGGCTTCTCCCCGTTCAGGTTTAAAGTCGATAGCTTCGTAAAAAGTCCATCTGCTTCGTTGTGCGGCAAATCTCGTCGCTGCGGCGTACCGCTAAATACGCCTCATTCCTCGATTTTTGCACGCCTCGTATCTGGAGCTTTTTACTTTGCTATCCGATTTCAGAAAGAATCAGGAACCATTAAAGTCGATCTATTGAAAATGGTATTCTTTTACCAGAGGTCTGTCAGCCACTGTTTCATGCGTTCCAGTATCTTGTTGAACATAGAGCTTTCATCGCCGTGGAACCGCGCCTCGCCGGGGATCTGCTCGCTCCCGTACATGACCAGGCCCACGCCGGTGGCGAACTTCGGGTCATCCACCATGTTGACCAGTCCGGAAATTCCGGTCGGCTTGCCGACCCTTACCGGCAGCTTGGTTATATCCTCGCAGAGCTCCACGATACCGCTCAGCCCGCTCGTGCCCCCGCACAGCACGATCCCGGCCGCCATCAGGTCGCCGAATTCCTCGATTTCGCGAAATGCCAGCCCGACTACCTCCTCCATCCGGGGCTGGATGATCGAGGCCAGGAGCTGGCGGGAGACCTGGCGCTCGGCATGGTTCGCCGCGCTCGGGACATTGATCATCTCGTGGGCCTCGACCATCGAGGACAGGGCGCAGCCGAATTTTTCCTTGATCTCGCGCGCCCGGTGCGCCGGAGTCCTGAGGCCGATGGCGATATCGTTGGTAAGGTTATCCCCGGCCAAACCGATCACGCTGGTGTGGCGGATGCTGCCGCGCGAGAAAAAGGCAATGTCGGTGGTCCCGCCGCCGATATCAAAAAGCGCCACGCCGAGGTCCTTTTCATCCTCGCTGAGCACGGCGTAGCTCGAAGCCAGCGGCTCCAACACCAGGTCATAGACCTCGAACCCGGCGCGGTGGATGCTTTTGACGATGTTCTGGGCTGAGGCTACCGCGCCGGTGACTATATGCACCTCAGCTTCCAGCCGGATGCCGCTCATCCCGACCGGATCGCGGATCCCGCGTTGGTCATCAACAATGAACTCCTGCGGGATGACGTGAATCACCTCGCGCTCCATCGGGATGTGGGCCGCCTGGGCCGCCTCGATCACCCGCCGGACATCATCCTTGGAAATATCCGAATGCTCGCGCGAGACGGCGATAATGCCCTTGCTGTTAATCGAGCGGATATGGTCCCCGGCTATTCCGGCGAATACGCCTTTTACCTCCACTCCGGCCATCAGCTCCGCATCCTCGACCGCCTTGGTGATCGATTGTACGGTTTTCTCGATGTTCACCACGACGCCGCGCCGCAAGCCCTCGCTCTTGGCCGTACCCACGCCGACGATTTTCAGAAACTCCTCATCCTCGGAGCGCTCGGCGATTATAGCGCAGATTTTCGTGGTACCAATATCGAGGCCAACTATGACATCGTCTTTCGCCATCGGTCCTCCTCGCTCGGCCGGAGCTTGAATTTATGGATTCCACCGTGGGTCGCTCCGGCCGGAACTCCCCTTGCTCCAACTTCCATTTCGGATCAGCGGAATCGTAAAACGGAATTATTCAACAGTTCTTAGTTTTTTTAGCGACGGTTTCAGCCGCCGAAGCTTGTTTTTACCACGATCTGGCCTTCGAAGCTCAGGTCGACCAGAGCGGGTTTATCCTCCCGGCTTTTCAGCTCCCCGAGCATCCATCTCAGGTAGTCGATATTTTTGGCCTCCACCCATTTGCCCAGCACCACTCTCAGCCCGTCATCCAGGGTCACCAGGACCACCTTCCCCTCTTCGTTCAGGGTAAACTCGCTCACCCCCGGCAGCATGTCCGGGGCCAGCTTGCCGAAGGCGATCACGGCCTGGACCAGCTGACGGCCCTCTTTGTTGAGCTGCCGCCTGCCGCCCTCCTCGGCTGAAGGCAAGACACCCGCCGCACGGGGGGTGATAATCGGCAGCTCGAAGCCATAGCGGGTGACATCCAGCGGCAGCACGCAGCTCTCCTCATCTACCGGCACCAGCTCGCCGAGATTGACCAGCGCCACCGGCTTTCGCTCCTCGACCTGGACTTGCAGGCAATCCGGAAATTTCCTTAAGAGACGCACCTGCTTGATCAGCGGCTGATCCTGAAGGGCCTTTTTCGCCGGTCCCAGGTCCGAGAGGATGCTTTTGCCTGAAAACAGGCTGAGGCATAAGGAATCCAGGGCGGACCTCTCGATAAAGCGGGTTTTATCCACTGTCACCTGGCGGATCGTAAAGTAACCGTCGATATCGAGCTTGATTGCCGCATAGGCCGAACAGACCGTGGCCAGCAGCAGCACGAGCACTTTGACCGCGCTTCTCCGGCTCCGACCCCGCCTGGAGAATGAAGATTTCCTCGAGTTTTTCTTTCGGTTGCCTCGCACCATGTCTCCCTCGAATCTTTTTGAACTGCCGGATATGTTTTATACCTTGCCCGGGGGGGATACGGCATAGGGAGCAAGCTCGCCCAGCTCTTCCCGGGTGAACCCGACCAGCCTGACCTCGGGCTCCAGGGTTATTCCGAACCGCGTGCGCACCACCCGCCGGACATGCTTGATCAGCTCCAGTATGTCCAGCGCGCCGGCTCCGCGGTTGTTTTCGATGAAATTCGCATGTTTCGGACTGACCTGCGCCCCGCCGATACGAAAGCCCTTGAGTTCCGCCTGGTCGATCAGTTTCGCCGCGATCATCCCCGGCGGGTTTTTGAAGGTTGAGCCGAAAGTCTTTTCCTGCCACGGATGCTTGAGCTTCCTGCCGTTTTGCAGCTCCAGAGCGCGCCCCCTCTGGCGTTCCGGGTCGCCGCCGGGCTGCCTGAGGAAAGTCAGCGTGGTGATCACTCCCGGCACCGGCGCCAGGCTGCTTCGATAACTGGGCCTGAGCTGCCCCTTGCTGAAAAAGCGCCTCCGCCCCGAAGTATCTACCATGCACAGGGACTCCACCAGATCGCCCAGCTCCTTGATATGCGTGCCCGCGTTCATCGCCGCGGCCCCGCCCACCGAACCTGGGACGCCGCTGAGTTCCTCGAACCCGGCGAAAGAGGCCGCGACCGCTCTTTCGACCAGACGGGCGAGGGGCACCGCCGCTCCGCAGGTAATTTTCCCTTCGCTCTGGCGCAGGCGCCGGAAGGAGCGGCCCAGGTGAATCATCACGCCGGGGAAGTCGCGGTCGCTTAGCAGCAGATTAGTCCCGCTGCCCAGAATGAAAAACGGGCCGTCCAGCTCTTTCAGCAGCTTCTGCAGGGCGCTTACCCTCTCGACCGAGGCATAGTATCTGGCCCGGCCGCCCGTACCGATCGCGGTCAGCGAGGAGAGCGGAAAGTTCTTCAGAAAGCTCAGCCCCTCTGCGCCGGAAAGTTTCTCTACCAGGTTCCGCTTTCCGGACTTCATTCCTTTGCTCTCCCCAGCAGCTCGAGGAATTTCTCTCCTACCCGGTAAATGTCCCCCGCGCCCAGGGTAACCACCAGATCGCCCGGGCGAGAGAGATCGACCAGCGATTCCGCCAGAGTTTCTTTGTCCGGGTGGAAAACCACCTGACGGTGGCCGCGGTCCCGAGCCGCCTCAGCCACCATCTCTCCGGTCACTCCCGGGATCGGGTTTTCGCGCGAGCCGTAGATCGAGGTCACCACCAGCACGTCCGACTGCATGAACGAGCCGCCGAACTCGGCTGACAGGTCCCGGGTACGGGTATAGAGGTGTGGCTGAAAAACGGCGACAATCCGGCGCTGCCAGCCTCTTTTCAGGGCCTCGAGCGTGGCCTTGATTTCCGTGGGGTGGTGCGCGAAATCATCGAATATCAGCCGGCCCCCGGCCTCGCCTTTCAGCTCCGCGCGCCGGTGCACGCCCTTGAACTCGGCCAGCGCGGCGGCGATCTTGTCGAACGGCACGCCGAGCTCGAGGCTTACCGCCACCGCGGCAAGGGCATTTTCTATATTGTGTTTGCCGGGCACTTGCAGCGTGAGTTTTCCCAGGGGCCGGCCCAGGTGTGAAACCAGGCACTCGGTGCCGCCCCGGACATAGGCGATATCTCCGGCCTGCAGGTCAGCCTGGGCGCTCTCACCGTAGGTCAGCAGCCGGCGCTCGATCCGCGGGATGATCGAGACCAGCGGACTGTCATCCATGCAAGCTACCACCGTGCCGTAGAACGGGACCTTATTGGCGAACTCAGTGAAAGCTTCCATTATTTTCGCCAGGCTCCCGTAACAGTCGAGGTGGTCGGAATCGATGTTCGTGATCACCGCGATCGAGGGGCTCAGGCGCAGAAATGAGTGGTCAAACTCATCTGCCTCGGCCACGAACAGCTCGCCGGCTCCGCGCCGCGCATGCTTTCCCAGGGCGCGCAGGCGGCCCCCCACTACCACGGTCGGATCCAGCCCGGCCTGCTCCAGCACCAGGCCGATCATCGAGGTGGTGGTGGTTTTCCCGTGGGTCCCGGCCACGGCGATGCCGAATTTCATCCGCATCAGCTCGGCCAGCATCTCGGCGCGCCGGATCACCGGCACCAGCTTCCTGCGGGACTCGGCTACCTCGACATTATCCTCGCGGACCGCCGAGGAAATGACCACCACATCCGCCTCGCCGATATTTTCCGGCTGGTGTCCGATATGCACCGCGGCTCCCAGGCTGGCCAGCCGCTCGGTGGTCGGGCTGGCGGTCAGGTCGCTGCCTGTCACCCGGTAACCGTCCTCGAGCAGGATCTCGGCAATGCCGCACATCCCGGTCCCGCCGATCCCGACCAGGTGGATTTTCTTGACCTTCCTGTACATGTCGAACTTAGCCATTTTCGGCCACCGGCTTCCAGCGGCTGATGTTGTTGAGAATGCCGACCGCCCAGAAGGTGATTACCAGGTTGGTGCCGCCGAAACTGAAAAAAGGCAGCGGCAGGCCCGTTGTCGGAGCGAGGCCGGAGACCACGGCCACATTCAGGATCGCCGAGGCGAAGATCATCAGAGTGAGGCCCGAGGCCAGCAGGAAGCCATAATAGTCCGGCGCTCCCTTGGCGATTTTCACTCCCAGGTAACAGAAATAGCAGAAAGTGATTAAAACC
>MFIX01000257.1 GCA_001780825.1 Candidatus Glassbacteria bacterium RIFCSPLOWO2_12_FULL_58_11
CCTGGCGATGTTCTCCACCAGCCTGAACAGCCTGCTTACCGAGTACCTCGACGGGCAGCTCAAAGCCCTGCTTGGAAGCCTTGCCGCTCCTTTCGACAGGCAGCTCACCGAGGCCGAGCGCCGTTACGAGCATTTCTACAACTCCCACAAGGAGCAATTGCTGAAATCCGGCGAAATCGAGGAGAGTCTGGAACAGCTGCAGCGCCGGCGGGGGGAGCTGATCGACAAATCCCTGGAGCTCTTCAACCAGGCTTTCGGCAAATCCGTCTCCGCCGGCTCAGCCGAGGAAAAATGGCAGCTTGCCGGGCGGCTGCTGCCCAAGCTCGAGGAGGAAGCGGCAGTCTGTGAAAAGCGAATCGCCGAGGTTAAAGAGCGTTACAAGTCTCTGGTGGAAAGCCACAACAACCTGGCCGGCCGGGTGAAAAAGATCGACAGCCTGGCCGGGAAATCGGCAGAACCCGGGTATCAGCAAGCGCTGCTGGAGGTGCAGCAGGAGCTTTTTGCCCTTTTCTCGGACCTTTCGCCCGAGCTGAAACACCCGGATAATCCCGCCGGCTTGCGCAGCCTGGCTGTGGAACAGTCGAACCGGATCCGTCAGGCGATCGAGAAACTCAAGGAGCGGCACGCCTCGCTGGCCAAGGCGCAGAAATCGCTGCAGGAGATAATTCAGTCGATCCGCCAGACCGCCGAGCTGAGCGCGCAGATCGAGCCGCTTAAAAAGGAGCACGAGGTCCTGAATGCCTTGTACCTCGAAAAACAGGCCCTGGTCGATAAGATCGACCAGATCAAGGCCGAACGGGATGAATGTCTCAGCCGGATCGAAGATCTGATCGAGGCCAATCTCGAGACTTGATCCGGACCGCACTGAACTTCCCGACACCCAGCCGATAACATTTGCCGCAGGCCCCCGTTAAACCAGGGTAAACCGCCGACCGCGCCGCCAAAGCTGTTGACTCCGCCGCTGCGCCGGCCTATTTTTACTTCCCGGTTGCCAGCCGAATATCGAACAGGAGATACAATGACTATCGCCGGTTATATCGACTATCAGCGCCGCGAGTACTGCCATGACATAAGCTGCCCGGTCCAGCTTCTCCTGGACCGTCAGGAGCCGGGAAGCGAACTCTACGGACAGGTCCGGGACATCTGTAAAAACAGCTGCATACACACGACCTATGAGTTCCACCACTGGCTGATCGAAAAAGGCTACGAGCTGGTCCGGCCGGGAAAGTGATTATCTCCGGTCTCGAATCGATTGCCGCCTGCCTTAGCGCCTGTTTTTGCCGGATTGCTTTCACCCTGAAACTATTCAAACAAAGGTCGCCAAAATGGAATGGGGAATGAAAAACCGCCTGTCGCGGATGATCAAAAAGGATGGGCGCTGTTTTTTTCTGCCTATCGATCACGGTTACTTCCAGGGGCCGACCTCCTGCCTGGAAAAGCCCGGCGAGACAATCGCGCCTCTGCTGCCTTACTCAGATGCCCTGTTTGTCACCCGGGGAGTGCTGCGCAGCTGCGTGCCTCCGGACACCACGGTGCCGATCATTCTGCGAGTCTCCGGCTGTACCAGTGTGGTCGGGCCGGGGCTGGAGAACGAGGCGCTGACCACCTCGATCGAGGAAATCCTGCGGCTTAACGCCTCGGCAGTTGGAGTCTCTGTTTTCGTGGGCACCCAATTCGAGCATCAGACCCTGCGCAACCTGGCCGAGCTGGTCAACAGTTGCGAGGAGTATGGTATTCCGGTGATGGCGGTCACCGCGGTGGGCAAGGAGCTGGAAAAACGCGATTCCCGCTACCTGGCCCTGGCCAGCCGGATCTGCGCCGAGCTCGGCGCGCGGGTGGTCAAAACCTACTGGTGCAAGGATTTCGAAAAGATTACAGCGGGCTGCCCGGTGCCGGTGGTGATCGCCGGCGGCCCAGCCTGCGACACCGAGCTGGAAGTGTTCGAGTTCGTGCATGATGGCATCCAAAAAGGCGCGATCGGGGTCAACCTGGGCCGCAATGTCTGGAAAAATGCGCATCCGGTGCCGATGATCCGGGCGCTGAACGCGATCATCCACGGCGGCGCCGGGCCGAAAGAGGCCCTGGAGCTGTTCGAAGAGCTGAAAAAAGCGAAATAAGCGGCGCCGGAGAGGGTGTCCTTCAGACCGGGTGGAGCGCAAATGTCCGATATGATGCGGGTCGCGATGTATTACAATAACCGGGATGTCCGGCTGGAGCAGCTTCCCATCCCGCGGATCGGCGCGGGAGAAATCCTGGTCAAGGTGATCGCCAGCGGAATCTGCGGCAGCGATGTCCTGGAGTGGTACCGGATCAAGAAAGCCCCCCTGGTGCTGGGCCATGAGATCGCCGGCGAGATCGCGGAGGTGGGGCCGGAGGTTGAGAGATTTCATGCGGGCCAGCGGGTGTTTGTCTCGCACCACCTGCCCTGCAACACCTGCCGCTACTGCCGGGCCGGCAACCATACGGTCTGCCAGACCCTGCACACCACCAACTTCGACCCTGGCGGCTTCGCCGAGTACCTGCGCGCGCCCCGGATCAATGTCGACCGCGGGACTTTTGTCCTGCCGGATGAGGTCAGCTACGAGGAGGCCACGTTTATCGAGCCCCTGGCCTGCGTGGTGCGCGGCCAGAGAGTGGCCGGTTTCCGGCCCGGCCAGAGCGTGCTGGTGCTGGGGAGCGGAATCTCGGGGCTGCTGCATGTCATGCTCGCCCGGGCCTGCGGCGCCGGCAAGGTCATCGCCACCGATATCAGCGCCTGGCGCCGGGACTGCGCCGCGAAATACGGCGCGGATGCCGTGCTGGACGCCACCGAGGATGTACCCGGCCGGGTTCGGGAGATCAACGGCGGCTACCTGGCGGACCTCGTGGTGGTCTGCGCCGGAGCGTTGTCTGCTTTCAAGCAGGCGCTCAAAAGCGTGGACCGGGGCGGTACGGTGCTGTGTTTCGCCACCACGGACCCGGGAGTGGAAATCCCCCTGCCGGCCAATGAGTTCTGGCGCAATTCGATCCGGGTCATGCCCTCCTATGCCAACAGTCCCTACGATGCCGAGGTGGCCCTGGAGCTGATCCGCTCGCGCCGGGTTGAGGTGGCCTCCCTGATCACCCACCGCCTGCCGCTCGAGCGCTGCGCCGAGGGTTTCCGGCTGGTTGCCGAGGCCGGAGAATCGATCAAGGTGATTATCGAGCCACATGGCTGATTGACCTTGGCCGTCAGGGTGAACCGGCGCTAGGAAATACGCGCCTTGAAGAAAGAGGCCGGCCGGGTTTCCGGAGTGACCAGGGTCCACAACGAGCTGCGGGTGTCGTAACATTTGACCCGCTCGCCTTTAAAGAGGTATTATCAGGCGAACGGTATTTTGGGTGGTAAATGAAAAAGTGCCGGACCGCGGCAGGCAGGCGGTTCGGCACTTTTATTTATATCTTAGTTGCTACAGGGAACTCATTGCTTGACATGCCAATAGGCAAATAAGGCGCCCAGGATTCGCTGATTAATAGAATACAAAGGTTTGTAAGAAATATTTGAATTGAATTAAAGGTTGGAGTTAACTGAAAATACTTTAAGAGCTTTCAGCCTAAAAAAGCGTCAGGTTCATTGTCTGGTTCGCGTGCTTTCATATTTTCATCTTTTGTCCAAATATGCACATTATATTTAAAACTTTTGTATTTATCCTTTAGTCGTTTTGCTTCTTGAATAACAAAAGTATCAGTTAAGCTTAGTCTATGAGGTAAAAAAACATTAGAGAATAATTCACATTTTTGCACAAAAAGGCGTTCGTCTAAAGGTGAAATTATCCAAGGCGAAGATTCTTCAATACTAGATTTTATAGCTTTAGAGAATTGTTCCCCTAATGTTTTTCTGGCTTTTCCGTTTTTTACATCCGCAATATGGTTACCAAATTCCAAAATACAAGGAAATGGTACATGTAACTGGAAAGCATTTTCAATTGCGGATTTAAATTTATCTTTAATTTTTGTATAGGAAGAGGGAGTTGAAAAACCGGGAACTTTGTAAAGTTCTAATAGGTAACTTGTGTCAATTACATAGATTTTGTGGTTCATGGTAAATTTTCTAACCATTCCAAGGCTTTTTGTTTTTGTTCTTCTCCAAAGTTTGGAGAAAGATACTGGTCAACAATACGACGAGTTATTAGATCACCTAAACGTCCTCTTTCAAGCAACTGAGGATACAGTGGTAAATCCGGTAATCTGACCAATCTAAATGTTTTGTTTTCTCCGTCCCAATCACAAAGTACAACTCCATCCAATTGCTCTGGAAGTAAAGAATTTAGTGTGGCTGGGTTATGAGTTGTTACTAAGACATTTAGCTTTCTACGTTTACAACAGGAAACAATAGCTTCAACTAAAATATTTACTCTGCTGGGATGCAGTCCATTATCGAGTTCCTCAATAATGACTCTCGAGCTAGGTGCTACTGTTTCTAAAGCAGTTAAGACTGCAAGACTCCTGAGAGTACCGTCAGATAAAACCCTTGCATCGACGAAATGACTCTCTTCTGATTCTTTGAACCCAAGAATGACGTCATTGAGTTTTGTCTTAACAAAATTTAATTCCTTAAAAGGTTCTTCCGGAAGCTGCTTGATCCATGAAATAATTCTAAGCAAGCTTTCTTTTTTCCACGGATTTTTAGTATCATTTTTCAAATCATATAATACTGCCGATATGTTGGAACCATCTCTCAATAAAATATTATTACCTATCCTCTCATACGATCGCATAAGTTTTGGATTTGGATCAAATATAAAAGACGATCTAAGGTAAAACATTATTCCGTTAACAACTTTCAAACATTTTTCATATTGTTTGTTTTTCCCTTTAGAAAATTCTCCATATCGGGACAAAACAGATCTGTCGTTAGATACGTCAACTATTGGTTTATGACCACCACTCGCAAAATTATTATATTCAACTCTTATATCTCCAGAACTCCCACTTTTAGTATGTTCTAAGGTTTTAAATATCAATGGTCCATTATCAAAAGAGAGACTCTCGTCTATTATTCGTGGTTGAGGAGATACTTGAATTTTCACACAATAACTAAAAGGCAAGTCTTTTTTATCAAAATTTATTTTTCCTGTAAATTGAAATCTAAAAGAATTTTCTCCAAATCTCGGACAAGATTGAAATCCGCCCCTAATACGTATTTCACCGCTTCCATTGCCATAATCTGAGATTAGATGCAGCGGTTTTCCATACGCAATAAAGGAAAAGAGTTCAACTGCTTCTATTACATTACTTTTCCCAGAACCATTTGGGCCAATTAGAACAGTAAGAGGTTCAAACAAATTTAGTTGCGCTTTAGAAAACCCTTTAAAATTATAAAAGGTATGCATTATAAACCCTTTTCATAACGAAAAGTTATTTTGATTGCAAGATTTAGATTATTAATAATGTACGAAAGAGTCAGCCAAAAAAATATTTTTAATAGTGCTAAAAATGAATAGTCTTTTATTTAACTCCGTATGGCTGGATTTTTTAGCTAAATATTTATTTAATTTTCATTGCGTAAATTCCTATCTTTTTTTCGCATTAAGATACTGCGGATATCTGGGTGCGTGGAATTTTTATGTGTAATTATCTGTTATCGATAAAATATTATCAGATTCTTATAACTCCCTCAGCGCCTCGACAAAAGCGTCCAGCTGTTCCCGGGTGCGGCGCTCGGTGACCGCGATCAGGAGCTTGCCCCGGTTGTGCTTGTCGAATTTGCCCAGGTCGATCCCGGCGAGGATTTTTTTCTTCAGCAGGCGCTGGATAACCTCAGCCGCGGTCAGCGGACCCTCGACCGTGAACTCCTTGAAAAAGGGCTGTCCGGGCCAGGCGAGCTTCCAGCCCGGGAGGCCGGAGATCCGCTCCGCCAGGTAGTGGGCTTTCTCAAGGCAGAGCTCCGCCACTCTGCGCAGGCCCTCACGGCCCAGCAGCGAGAGGTAAATCGTAGCGGCCAGGGCCAGCAGCGACTGGTTGGTGCAGATATTACTGGTGGCCTTTTCGCGGCGGATATGCTGCTCGCGGGTCTGCAGGGTGAGCACGTAGCCGGCGCGGCCCTTGGCGTCCTCGGTCAGGCCGACCAGGCGCCCGGGAAGCTGGCGCTTGAACTCCTCGCGCGTGGCGAAATAGCCCAGGTACGGCCCGCCGAAGCTTTGCGGCACTCCCAGGGATTGTCCCTCGCCCACCGCGATATCCGCGCCGATTTCGCCGGGAGAGACAATCACTCCCAGGGCCAGCGGGTCGCCGGCCACTATCATCAGCGCGTCCGCCTCGTGCGCGGCGCGGCAGAGCTCGGCGGTATTCTCCACGATCCCGAAGAAATCCGGGTTCTGTACGATCAGGCAGGCGCAGTCGCTGTCGAGCAGCTTTTTCAGGGCCTGAAGGTCCGTGGCCCCGTCCCGGACCGGCACGCTTTCCACCTTTCGGTCTCCACCGAAATTATAAGTTTCCACGACTCTGCGGTAGGCGGGATTCAGGCCTTCGGAGACCAGGATCCGGCCGCGTCCGCGCCTGAGCGCGCAGGCCATCAGCGCTGCATCCGCGGTGACCGAGGCCCCGTCATAGCCGCTGGCATTGGCGATTTCCATGCCGGTAAGCCGGGAGATCAGGCTCTGGTACTCGTAGATGGCCTGGAGCGTGCCCTGGCTCACCTCTGCCTGGTAAGGCGTGTAGCAGGTGTAAAATTCGGAGCGGGAGAGCAGCTGGTCGACCGCCGCGGGGATGTAGTGGTCATACGAGCCGCCGCCCAGGAAGCAGACAAATGAGCCGGGGTCGTAGTTCAGGCGCGCCAGGGAATCGGCAAGCTCCGCCGCTTCCATCTCGCTCAGCGGCGCGGGAAGCTCGAGGCGGCATTCCTGTTGGACATTCGCGGGGATCGACTGGAACAGCTCATCGACCGACCCGGCGCCGATCACCCCGAGCATGTGTTTGATCTCCCCGGCGGTGTGCAGGGTATATCTCATTTGATTCCGGCCCCAGTCCCATCCATACTGTTTCAGGAAATCATCTGTTTATAATCAGCGGCGGAGAGCAGCTCTTCCTCGGGGATATCGGTAAACCTGACCTTGATCATCCAGCCATCCCCATACGGGTCCGTGTTCACCAGCTCGGGGTTTTCCGCCAGGGCTTCATTGATCTCTTCCACCGTGCCGGTGGCCGGGCTGAACAGATCGGCGACAGTCTTGACGGCCTCGATGGTGCCGAAGCTTTCATTGGCTTCCACCATATCGCCCACCTCGGGCAGCTCGACATAGACTATGTCTCCCAGCTCTTTCTGGGCGTAATCGGTAATTCCGATAGTCGCCAGGTCTTCCTCTACGTGCAGCCATTCGTGTTCCTTAGTGTAGCGTAAACCCTTGGGGATGTTCATCGCAGCATGTCCTTGAAAGTGTTACACTGCCGGGTGGATAGTTTTCGGGCAATTGAGTTAATTCGACAGACGGCTTGCTGGGGAACTCTAAGTCAACCATTTCAGTTTGTCAAGAGGTGCATGCCGCTTTTTTCTGCGGGTGAAAAGTCTCAGACGCGAGCCGGTTTCCGGAGGCGGAAAAGAGAATAGGCCGGCAGAGCGGCGGCAGGCCGGGCCAGCCTAAGATGCCATATTTGAAAACATTTGTTGCTCTAAATCGGCCCATTTATTATTATCGTCAATCAAGCCTCGGTAGAGCACGCTCCGCCAGCCGTTCCGAAGCGGCCCGCTGTCTTCTCGGGCCGTTCCAGCACGGGATTTCCCACGGGGGATCCGAATGTCTAATGAACCAGGTCATACGGGTCGCGAGATGACCCTCGAAGAAAAAATCGGCCGGATGCTCTGGTCCCCCTTTTACGGATACCACAAATGGTACAAGGGGCGCCAGTCTCAAAGCCAGAGGGAGATGCTCCGCGAGGGCCTGATCGGCGGGCTGGTAATCAAGGAGGGCGAATTATACGAGACCGCGACCCTGATCCACAAAGTGCAGAACATTTCGCCCCAGCCCCTGGTGGTGGCGGCGGAGGTGGAGAACGGTCTCGGGTCGCTGCTCAAAGAGGGCACCCGGTTTCCCTCAAACCTGGCTTTCGGAGCCACGCGCAGCGGAGAATATGGTTACCTGGCGGGCAAAATAATTGCCGAGGAAGCCGGGACAGTGGGAATCAACCTGGTGTTCGGGCCCACCTGCAGCCGGATCGGCTCCGGTATACCCGAGGGCCTGCCGCCCTCCCGCTCCTTCGGGGAGAGGCTGCACCTGGTGACCCGGCTGGCAATCTCCTTTGTCAAGGGGGTGCATGATGGCGGCTCGATGGCCGTGCCGCGGTTTTTCCCTGGCACTCCAGCCGTGCTCAGCGGAGAATTGACCGGCGCGAAATGGTTGCACTACCTGCGAAAGATGCTGGTCGATACAGAGCTGTCGATTTATGAAATACTGGCCCAGTCCGGGCTGGCCGCCCTGATGGTCGACTGGCGTGAAATGCCGGATTTGTTGACCGGCAAGTCATTGCCCGCTTTTACCAACTACCGCCTGCTGGAGGGTTTTTTGCGCGAGGTGCTGGATTTCAGGGGCGTGATTATCAGCCCGGACCTTTCCGAGCCGGGCCGGGCAAAGTTACTGGAGGAACAGACTCTTATCGGGGCGGTCAATGCGGGGGTGGATATCCTGGCCGGGATCCCGGATCCAGGGAGCGCCTTGAAAATACTGCTGAAAGCCGTTGTCGAGGAAAAAATCCCGCTCTCGAGGATCGAGAAATCGGCCGAGCGGATAGGGGCATTCCAGGCCAGACTGCGGAAAGCCGGGGCCGGAGCGCTCCGGCCCGAGGAAATCGACCGGACGGTTTCCAGCCCGGCCAACCTCGAAGTAGCGGACCGGATCGCCGAGGATTCGATCACTCTGCTGCGCGACAGGAAAGGCCTGCTGCCCCTGGACCCGGCCCTGCACCGGACCTTCCTCAACCTTTCTTTTACCGCCAGAAATGATCCTGAGCTGGACAAGCCCTTGGACAGCGCCCTGCGCAAGGTGTTCGACCGGGTCATTACCCGCCGGATCGACAGCCAGGCCTCTCATTCCGTGCTGGATGAGGCCTGGTCGGAAACCGGGGTCGCCAATGTCGTGCTGTGCTCCATGTTTACCAACCTGCCGCCGGAATTTTCCGCCCAGGGTTTTTCAGCAGTCCAGATCGAATTTATCCGTCAGCTTATCCAGCGGCAGGTGCCGCTGGTAATGGCCTCGTTCGGTGACCCCCTCGCGATCTCCCTTTTCCCGGATGTCGATTGCTATATCTGCCTCTACAGCGATTGCCCGGCCAGCCAGATGGCTCTGGTCCGGGAGCTGTTCGGGAAACTGGTCCTTCCGGTAAAAGGGAAGCTTCCGCTCACTCTGGATTCCAACTTCCGTTATGGATTCGGCCTGGACCTGAACCTCTAAGCCGAATAATTCCAGCTCCTCCGAGTACTCCTTTACGTAAAATTCTGACACTCTGCCGATTCAAGCGAGTATCGAAAATCGAAATTGGATAAGGCCGGATTCTCGATTCTATCAAATTTCGAATATCGATTTTCAACTATGTATCTATAGCAATTGCCAAAAGTTTTTTCGGTTTTCCATTGGTCTTCATGAGATAAGGAGCACTATTGGGTCCCGGGTTTCCGCAATTGCTATAGATCAATTATGACTTCGATGCAAATCCGCGGAGCACCTGATTTCCTTTGCAAAATACGATCGATCGTGACGGCTACTACAATTCCCCGGCAGCAAAAGGCTGCCGGGATGGCTCATTCGGATAGCTCGGCCTTTCCAGGTCGAATTCAATGCTCAAGGACTTTTGGCAACCACTATATCAGCAGAGGAACATTCAAAATCCAATCCTCTATTTGAGAGTTCAATTTCCCCGCAGGTTGCCGCGAATTAAGCCTAATTCTCCGCAGATATTTTTTACAAGCCCTCGGTCGGCCAGTTAATCTGCTCGTTGAGTCGCAGCTCGAGATTGCCGGCCAGGTTCAGCCTGGCGGCCATATTCTTGTACCAGCCGCCATCGAAAGTAGGCGAGGCGTTCAGCAGGGTCAGTTTTTTTCGCATCAGCATCAGCGCCGCGGTGCGGAAATCGCCCACGCGCTTGATATTGCCGATGGGCATCAATTTCAAAAATTCCCGGTCATAACCCGGATCGCAGCCATCCAGATCGACAACCACTTTCGCCGCCTCGCCGAAAAATGCCCCGGCAAAAGCCGCGGCCAGGCCGCTGCCGCCCATGCCGACCAGCGTGATCGGCTGGCCCGGCCAGGTCTTTTTCACGTAATAGAGGGCGGTCAGGACATCCTGTATCCCGTTGAGATGGTTGTCGCGGTTATAGGCTTCCGGCCAGCTGAATGAATCCCAGACTTTCAGCGGGATCGAGAGGTCGCCCGAGGCGTAGCCGCCCACCCGGCAGATCCGGTAGTCCTGCACGGCCATATTTTTCAGTCCCGGCTTGAATCCGCCCCCTCCGGGCATGAACATCCCTCCGCGGCCCTCGGGCCGCACCAGCACCAGGGTGCCTTTCGGGGAATTACCCGAGGATATCATCTCCAGGCCGATCAGGTCACCCTTGCCCGACCTGCCGATCAGCACTTGTTCGTGGCTCAGGCCGCCCAGCACCTCATTTTCGACTTTGCGTGAAAGAATAGCCTCCGGGTCGGGGTGTTCGAGCTGAAGGAGGCGGAACAGCCCGCCGCCGAATTTTTCGATAAAAGCGCTCAGCTCAGCCTGGGTGCGGGGCAGGTTATTCTGGAACATATTTTCCGAGGCGGCGATCCAGTCCGCGATTATCTCGAACCCGTCCTTGGCCGATTCCGGCAGGATATGGTCCGGGAAGACCCGCAGGTCGCCCAGGGCTTTCATTTCCGGTGCGATAACGGGCGGATCCTTTATCGGCGTGTTGGGCGTTTTGAGATATTTGGCGAACCATTCGTAAACCGCCGCCCGGGTTTGCGCATTGTAGTTGTGCCCCCCCTGGATGTGGACGTTATTCACCATATCCTCGGCCCCGTAGAAACCGTAATACTTCTTGAAAATCGGCAGTTCGCGGGTGGGGAAGCTGTTGGTCCAGGGGTCCTCTGTGGCCGAGAGCAGGATCAGCGGTTTGGGCGCGAAAGTCGCCGCCACCTCGATCGTCGACAGATCGATCCAGCCGCCGGGCATGTTCTCGCAGCGGCAGCCCGGATGTTTGGCCGCGCCGATAATATTGACCGGCGCCGCGACCTTGAGCCGCGGGTCTGTGGCGATCAGGAAAATAGTCTGCGAGGCTCCGCCGGAGGCGCCTGTCGCGGCGATACGGGTCGAGTCCACCTCGGGGAGGCTGATCAGGAAATCCACGGCCCGGATGCAGTTCCAGGCTTGCAGGCCGGCCAGGGAAAACCCGTACAGCTCGGCCACCGGGAAATCGAAATCCGCCCGGAACAGGCGCGGCTCGTAAGGCAGCGGCTCATCGGCCTTGAGCTGGGCGAGGCTCTTGTTGGGATCGTGCGGAAGCTGGAAGTTATCGTTGTACCCGACCATGTCGATGCTCATCACCACGCAGCCCATGCGCGCCAGGTCGATGCAGCGCCCCGGGATGGAGCCATCCACGCCGTTGGTCAGCCGGCCGTATTTCCAGTGGCCGTGCGGGCAGACTACTGCCGGGAACGGGCCCTGGCCCTCGGCTGGACGGTAGAGGCTGCCGGTGACATAATAGCCGGGCAGGCTCTCGAAATACACCTTGGCGACCCGGAAGCCCTTGCCCCGGCGCTCGTCGAAAATATGAGCCTTAAGCGGCGGCTTCTCCGGCGGCGGCCAGAGTCCGGCGGTCAGCAGGAAGCGGCGCTGGATCTCCAGCTTCCTCTTTTCCCACTGCTGAAGGTTCTTTACCTCCGGCATCCTCAGCTCGTAATGATCCGCATCGATCAGCTTATCCGCGCGGAGGTCTTTATCCGGCAGTTGGGCCGAGACTGTCCCCGCCGCGCTCGAAAGGGCGGCCAGAACGACTATCCCGAAAGCGGCGAAAGTTGACAGAAACCGCAGGGCTGAGCGTATAAAATCCGGCATCGGGTTTTCCTCCAAGAATTGTGAAAGGAATTGTGGCGAGGAGAAAAATCAGCGTCAATCGGCCTTTAAGCGGCGCCGGCTCGGATTTCCGGCGGCGAAATATGGAATCAGAGACACTTTTAATAATACACGGCGTTCTCACGGTCGGCAAGACTCTCCTGGTGTACCACGAGCAATCGCTTTACTTTCGGGATCGAGGTTTTATTTTATATTGCCTCGAGAAAAACGATTCCAGAACATCTTATCCTCCAGACATCGGTTTTAGGGGTTGAAAGGAGAAAGCGGTGAAGCGGACAGTTTCGATTTTGTGCATAGTCAGCGGACTATTTCTTTTGGGCTGCGAAAGCAAGCCGGGCCAGGCGCCTGTAGCCGAAACTCCGGAAGCCGGCCCTCACCCGACGCTTCAATGGATTCTCGCCTGCCGGTCCGGGATGGAGGGGTTCGGCTGGTTCCCCGGCGACTCGGCGTTCACCGGCACCACCGGCATGGCCTTGGAGGCCCTGGCCGACCTGGGAGCGCTGGAAAGCTTTCCTGGAAAGGATGAGCTGGTCCGGTGGCTCAAGGCCCGTCAGCAGGCGGACGGCGGTTTTATTGAAAAGGTGGACTACTACGGCAAAGGCATAAATTTGCCCTGGGGCACACAGAGTGCACTCGAACCGACCTTCTGGGCGGTGCGCGCCCTGAACCTGCTGGGCGCGCGGCCTGACAGGCCGGAGGCCGCGGCAGCGTTTATTGCCAAGCGTCAGACCGATAACGGCGCATTCGAGGCTTTCGAATACGCCCGCGACGCGGTCAAGGTAGCGACTTACAGTACTTTCTGGGCGGTGGCCGCGCTTAAGGAATTGGGCTTGCCGGTACCGGATTCGGCGAAGGTGGTCGAGTGGGTCAGGGACCAGCAGAATACTATCGACCGGCGCGGCGGGTTCGCGCTCAGCCCGGATGGATTCTACTTCTCCTCCACCCAGGGAACCTATTATGCGGTCGCCACGCTCGCCCTTTTGGGAGCCGGGCCGGAGCGGCCTGTAGAGGTCAAGCGTTTTCTGCTCAGCACGCATGGCCAGGAGGCCAATGGCGGGTTCGAGCTGGGCCACGGCGACAACTGGAACAACCACGACCATTTCTCGCGCATGAAAGATACTTATTGCGGAGTCAGCACGCTGGGGCTGCTCGGGATGCCGCTCTCGGACAGCGACACCAGCCGGGCGGCCCGGCCGGCCGGGGACTGCGCGGCCTGGATCGGCTCAGTCCAGAATCCGGATGGCGGGTTCTCGCGGTTCGGAGCGACCACCCAGACCCCGCTGTTGACCCCCAGCGAGATGATGGCCACCTGCCAGGCGGTGCGCACCCTGACCCTGCTCGGCCGGCCGGTGCCCCGGCCTGCCGAGCCGCAGCCGCCGGCCGAGAAAATGGACATACCGCCCATGCAGCACCGTCACCCGGGGATCGACTTCGACGATCCGGTGGAGGTCTGGGCTTTCCGGCGGATCGCCGTGCCGATCTACGACAAATACCTCCGGGAAACCGGCAGCCAGATCGCCGCGATCGGTATGCTTTCACGCTGGGTCCGCGAGGCGACCGGCCCGGAGAACCAGGCCGCGGACCGTCATATCGAGGGCCGCAAGGCGCTGATGCACGGCTGGGGCCAGTGCGGTACCATGAGCTGGCTGCTGCAGACCCTCTCGGCCAGCGTGGACCATCCCGCCCGGGGAGCTTATGTGTTCGGGGATGCCAACTGCGAGGTCCTGGTCCGGGAGAAAGAGTGGGACAAACCTCACTGGATCTGCTACATCCCGTTTACCAATGAATATGTTGACCCTGAAATGCCTGCCCCGGACGGGACCCGCAACGGCTGGAGCGCGCTGGACCTGGTCATCGACCATGATTTACGGGTGCGGGACTACGT
>MFIX01000258.1:0-11061 GCA_001780825.1 Candidatus Glassbacteria bacterium RIFCSPLOWO2_12_FULL_58_11
CTACCTGTCTCTCGATCCGGTTCTTGAGCTCGCGCAGATCATCCTCATTCTCCAGCCCCAGCCGGACCTCGGCCGAGCGCAGGATTGCCGCGAGCATTTCCGAATAGTCCACCCCGGCATGCCCGGCCATCTTGGCCAGGTGCCCATCCCAGCACCAGCCGGGGTTGGGGTTGACCTCGAGCAGCTTCGGGGTGCCATTGGAGTCCAGGCGCCAGTCCAGACGGACATAGTCGCGGCACTCCAGCCGCTCGGCCAGCTCGACACACCAGCCTACTATCGCTTTCTCGACATCATCAGGAAGATCGGCGGGCACGGACTTGATCTTCCAATAGGGCGACTCGGGGTCCCACTTGGCCTCATAGCCGCAAATCTTCGGCATACCATCTGGCACGCAGGAGTAGTCCTCCTCGGTTATCGGCAGCACCACGTAGGAGCTGGGAGGCGTACCGATAATGCCCACACTGAGGTCCTTGCCGGTAAGGAACTCCTCGACCAGGATCGGTCTTTCATAGCCGAACTGGCGGCGGATGCCCTGGATCGCGTTGATCAGCTCCTCGGCCTTATAGGCCACACTGTTGACCGTGATCCCGAAACTCGAATCCCCCAGGTTCGGCTTGACAATCACCGGGAAGTCGAAAGGCAGCTCGAAGGCGGAGTCCTCCGGCCGGATGAAGAAAGCCTCCGGCACCGGAATACCCATTTCCTTGGCCGCGCCGCGCACCAGCGATTTGTCATAACAGTAGGCCAGGCACTGCGGGCCGCCGCCGGTATAGGGGATTCCGAGGGCCTCCAGAATGGAGGGCACGTGGAGCTCCAGCCGGGGATCGTTATTGTAACCCTCATCGCAGAGGTTCAAGGCATAATCCACCCGGCCCGCCAGCTTGGCCAAATCCTGCATCAGGCTGTCGTGGCTGTTTAGATAGGTGAACCGGTAGCCTTTCAGCTCGTGCAGGGCCTCTTTCATGCGGTCGATGGTATAAAAGTCATCCTCATCAAAGACATTGGCCGGTTTAAGCTTGTCCGGCTTGGTGGGATCGCCCAGCAGCACGACCACGTTCCTCTCGCTCTTGCCGGAAACCTTGCGCAGCGGGGCCCACTCTTTTTTCGCGTGGGCGGTGACTATAATCCGCCGCTCCATCATGCCCAGGTCCTGGGCGCGCTGGGAATCCGTGGCCACCTCGGCCGGAAAAGCCGTCCCGTTAAAGCCGGCCTCGGCCAGCAACCTGGCGAGGCTTTCCCGCGAGTAGAGCCGTTCGGCGTAAAACTGGTCGGCGACAATGCCCTTATCTACGTTGGTAATCACCTCGCGCGAGACAAGCCGGTCGCCATCCAGCGAAAGCGAGCGCTCACGGCAGACAAAAAGCTTACGGTTGATCCATTCCCAGGAGCGCCGTTGGAAGTTCTGTCTCAGGAAGCCGCCGTCGGCGATGTCGATCAGTACCTTGCCCCAGGGCTTGAGTACCTTGAGCACCTCTCTGAGCACCCGCAGGTCATCCTGAAGGGTCTCGAAATAGCCGAAACTGTTTCCGAGGATCAGCAGGGCATCGAAAGTATCCGGCGGATAGGACAGCTTACGGGCATCGCCCTCTCTGAACCTGACGCTCAGGCCTTCGTTCCTGGCGCACTCTTTGGCTTTCTGTATCAGGTAATGGGAACGGTCGATACCCTCGACGGAGCGGAAGCCGCGCCGGGCGAGCTCCAGGGTGTGACGACCCTGGCCGCAGCAGAGATCCAGGACCCGGTCTTTAGGCGAGAGCCCGAGGATCCCGATGATCTGATCGACCTCATTGCGTGTGATCTGGGAATCTTCGACCACATCCCCATCGGTTTTAAGGTAGAGGTGGTTGAATATCCTGTTCCACCAGTCTGGAGTGACGTGCTCCTCGAGATTAAACACCGGACCGAGGGTCTTAATCCGGCTCTTGGGGCTCTTGCCTTTTGGCTGGAGCTTACCGTGAGGAGGCTTCTTCCCATTCATCTTCAATGCTCCTTCCCGCGGAAAGGCGGGAATCAGGCGCTCCGGCAAACCCAGGAGCGCCGCTAGCGATTCAGAACGCCAAATAAAACGGCTCTTCCACCGGCGTCCGGGAGGAAGAGCGCAATTGCTGAATTGCCTCGTTCAGCCGTTCGGTCTCCCTGGACCGACTATGTTCACAATCCGAGAGTAACACCAGGCGGCGCTGTGTCTCGCAAAACGGTTTACCTTAAAATAAAACTCCGGGAATATACATTGTATCGGCGCTGTCAACTGCTTTCCCGCAAACCCGGTTTTTTAGCTCCGCCACCCCTTTTCAATATACACACCAGATGCAATAAAAAGGTTTCATCAATTTACATAATTTCCATTCAAATTACAACCCTGAAAGTTAGATTCGCAACCGGGAAAACTGATGTAATTAAAATATTCCTTGTCCTGTAATACCAAGGTCTTACCTGAATATCCGCTTCCTGCACTGGGCAAGCCGCGCGATTTCCGGGCAATACCGCCGCGGCCAATAAAAAAGCGCCTCCCGTAAAGAGAGACGCCCTGTCTGGAAGGGCCGGACACAAGCGCTGCCACCGGCACCGGCAAATTTATTTTTCTGTTCCCGGCAGCGGCGCTTTAATCAGGTCCGCGGCATGTTTCATGAACTGGGTGGCCCGATACTCGGGCAGGGTGTAAACCTGCGGGTCGCCCTGTTTGAGACTGTAGTACAGGTCGCCCTCCCCGATTTTCGCCCCCACCGAAACCTGCTGCTCGGAATTATCGGTCAGCCTGACCCCGACCACCAGCGCAGGTTTGTCCAGGCCCAGTATTTCGGCGGGCACCACGGAATCGACAAATCCGCCGGCCCGCAGCGTGCTTAAGGTGGAGGCGATACGCTCGATGGCAACCGTATCCACCGGAAAGTCGGTCTGCGGCTCGATCAGCCGCCAGGAGCCGCTGGTGTCGCGCTCGGCGACCACCTTTTCCCCGGGATAGGTCAGGCTGATCCGGCTGCAGTTGTCGAGGTTGAATTTCAGCAGGTCGTGGTCACGCCACTGCTCGGAGTCCGTACCCAGCGAGCCGCCGAAAAAGCCCTGGACCTTGTAAACCCGGTCCCCATCTCCGCGGCGCATGTAGGTAAAGAACTGGTTCTCGTTGATCTGGCCCCGCTGGATCGCCATCTGCTGCGATTCGAAGCCGCCCAGCTTGCCGATAATCAGGTCCTCGAGCGACTCATCGTTCCGGCCGTAAAGCCGCACGCGCGTGCCGCCGCCCTCCTGCACGCTGAATTCCTCCTGCTTGGCCGGGTTATGGCTGACAATGTCGGTGGAATTGATCGCGCCCAGGCTGCTTAAAGCGCCGTTGACCGCCGCGCTGTCCGCCGGCTTGATCGCCTGGGAGGTCTTGACTTTCCAGCCGCCCTCTCCACCGAGAAGAGTGACAATCTCCGCCCCGCGGCTGATCTCGATCCGGCTGACCGCCGCCGGGTCGAACGTCACGCTCAGGGCCAGCTCGGCATTCGGACGGTCGGGCCGCCGGGTAGTCAGGCGGACGATCTGCCAGACGGCCAGGAGCGCCGCCAGCAATATCAGGGGTTTAACGAATTTTTTCATCTTCCGTTTATGCGGTTGAAGTTCCAGGCCTGGCTTCCGGTGCAGCACCCGGCTGAGTTGCCGGAAGAGAGATTTATTCGAATCAGAGCGGCCGGGAGCGTACCGCTTTATCCCTTCTCTTCAGATAAAAACGCATCGCCCCGAACAGGATGACAAATATCGGCACGCCGACGATGTCCACGATACGCAGAAAATTTTTCATCTCGCCGCTCAAATTTTTCAGCGGCCTGTCGGTAGTCGGCCGGGTGCGGATCGAGATCAGCTTGTCGCCGATTGTAAGATAATCAATCACGTTGAGCATGAACTCGAGATTGCCCGGATAAAGATAGTTGGACTGAACGAACGACGAGCTGCCGACAATCAACAGGTTGGCCGGCTTGACCGACCGGGTAATGATCGAGTCCCCCGGGGCCGCCAGGTCGGTCCTGCCCTGGAAAGCGCTCTGAAAATTTCCGGTGGCGAACAGGATCAGCGGCAGCTTGGAGGGGACGCCGGAGGGCTGGTAGGCCGGCGGCCCGATACTCTGTCCGTCGTCACTGGTGGTAGCCAGCACGGTGCAGCTCAGGTTGCTGTCGCCGGGCGCGGCGATCTCCAGCGAGCCGGTCCAGGGCAGGGTCATTTCGCTTAGCCTGGAAACAATCGGGTTATCGCCGAACTGGTTCTTGACGATGTGCGGGAAAAACGGGTTGGGCTGATTGAATGTGAATATGCCCTGGGAGACTCGCTCCGGAGAATTGGATTTCTGGTCCCGCACGACATCGCTTTTCAGCCGGAAACCATAGGTGAGCAGCATGCCGTTCATCCCGTGGTTGATCAGCCGCGGCTGGCGGTTTTGATCGACGATCAGGTTGTCCATCAGGAACAGCACATTGCCGCCGCGCATGATAAACTGGTCGATCCCGAACTTGACTTTCTCCGATACCGAATCACCGGGCCCGGCCACGATCAGCGCATTGATATTCTCCGGGACTATCGGGTTCTGGTCCAGATCGACCGATTCGATCTCGTGGATCTTGCGGATCTCCTGGGCCACATAACCGTAATCGCCGGTCAGGCTGTGGCGCATGCCCGAGGCGAGGAAGCCGACATGCCGGGGCTCGGAGGTCACCCGGAAAATCCGGCTGGTCAGCTCGTATTCCAGGTCATCGGTATTCTGCACGAGCGGTATGGCCTCGGTCTTTTCGCCGTAGGAGACAGTCATCGCCAGGTAACCATTGATCTGCTGGCGCTCATCCTTTTCGATAATGGTCATGGTCACCGGATTCACTCCGGATTGGGCGAGCTGCTGCTTGAGCTCTTCATTGTCTCCCGGATCGATCCGCTCGTAGTGGATATTGCCGCCGGAATAGACCCGGTACTCCTTAAGCACGTCGTCGATCTCTTTGGGCAGGCGGCTGACCTGGACCGGCAGCCTCTGGGAAAAATAGCCCTTCACCGAGACGACATCATCCAAGCCCTTGAGAATCTCCTTAGTGGTGGGACTGATCGAGTACAGCTTGTTCTCGCTCAGGTCGAGCCTGCCGAAAAAAGTGTTGCCCAGAACGTTGACCACCACCACGATTGCCAGGATAATGGCCACGTAAACGAGGTTCGATACACTGCCTGTTCTTTTTGTAGCATCCATGGTGAACGACCCTTGATTATTATCCGGTTACCCCGGGATTCAGACCCAGCTCCGGTGTTCGACTGTGTTTATGTTCAGATAGAGGAAAGCGCCGATTATGGAAAGGTAATAAAGCACGTCCCGCGTATCGACCACGCCCCGGCCCATGCTCTCGAAATGCGAGCCCAGACCCAGGTACTCGAAAAGCGGCACTAAAAAGTCGGGCACCAGAATCAGGAAAAACGCCTCGCCCACGATCAGCATGCCGGTGCAGATGGCGATGGCGAGGATAAAGGCGACGATCTGGTTTTCGCTGAGCGCCGAGGCGAATAGCCCGATCGCCAGATAAGATGAGCCCAGCAGCAGGCAACCCAGGTAGCCGCAGATTACGGTCCCCCAGTCCGGATCGCCCAGAAAACCCACCAGCAGCGGGACGTTGAAAGTCATCAGGAGCATGACCACCAGGAACAGGAAACTGGCCAGGAATTTGCCCAGCACCACATCTACTTCCCGGATCGGCAGGGTAAGCAGGATTTCCAGGGTGCCCATCTTACGCTCCTCGGCCCAGAGGCGCATGCTGATCGAGGGCACGAGGAACAGGAAGACAAAGGGCATGAAACCGAAAAAGGGGCGCATGTCAGCCTGGCCGGCCACGAAAAAAGTCCAGAGATAGAGGAAATTGACCAGGAGCAGGAAGGCGGTGATGAAGATATAGGCGATCGGTGAATCGAAGTAGGATTTGAATTCTTTCCTGGCAATCGCGATTACATTTCTCATATCGATCCCGGTAAATTTGGGTTACTGGTTTAACAGCGACAATAAATGCGCGGCGCTCAGGCGGTGGTCAGCCTGGCGAAGACCTCCTCCAGACTCAGCCTTTCGAGCCGCAGCTCCCGCAGAGTCCACCCCTGGCGGACCGCCAGATGGAACAGTTTCTCGCTGGTCTGATCGCCCTGGCCCTGGATTTCCAGGGTCAGCCAGGACTGCTCGCCGGCAAGCTCCTCGCGCACTTTGCGGAATTCGGCGATAAAGTCGGCCTGGCGGAGCGCCTCGAAAACCGCCTCTTCCGGGCCTTTGATACCCGCGGTGATCACCTCGGCCCCCTGGGCCCGGCTGACCAGCTCATCGGGTGTGCCGCTGGCTATCAGGCGGGCATCGTTGATAATCAGCACCCGGTTGCAGGTGGCGCTCACCTCCGGCAGGATATGGGTCGAGAGGATGATCGTTTTCTCTCGGCCGATATCGCGGATGAGCTGGCGGATCTCGATAATCTGGTTCGGGTCGAGGCCGCTGGTCGGCTCATCGAGGATCAGTATCTCAGGATCGTGCACCATGGCCTGGGCCAGGCCCACCCGCTGACGGTAGCCCTTGGAGAGCTCGCCGATGTCCTTGTGGAGCACATCCCCGATACTGGTCACTCCGATCATCTCGCGCACCCGCTTCGAACGCTCCGCGCGGGGAATCTGGCGCAGCTCGGCAATATAGTTGAGATAGTCCAGGACATTCATCTCCGGGTAGAGCGGGCAGTTCTCCGGCAGGTAACCGATACGCTTGCGCACCTCGATCGGCTGCTCGAAAATATCGAAGTCCTCGATGGTCACCTTGCCCGAGGTGGGTTTGAGATAGCAGGTGATAATCCGCATCGTGGTGGTTTTACCCGCCCCGTTGGGACCGAGAAACCCCACCACCTCACCTTTCTGCACCTCGAAAGACACTGAATCGACTGCGAGAGTGGCGTCGTAGTACTTGGTCAGGTTCTCTATTTTTATCATGGCTGTGAGTTGGTTTGAAGTTTTATAAAATACGCGGTAGCCCGGAGCACTCCGGGGTCGAAAATGTAATATGTCATACGCGGAACCTGTAATCCATCAGGCCTGGCTCTCGAATCCTAGCTCGCTGCCTATCGGCCGCATGGCCCGGATGACAAAGTCCACGTGAGCGTCAAAATCCTCGCCCAGCACAGCGGCGCCGGCCAGGAGCTGCTCCCGGTCGACTGCCGCGGCAAAGGCTTTCGTTTTCATTTTTTTCCGCACACTTTTCGCGCTCAGATCATCCAGGGAGCGCGAGGGCCGCACCAGGGCCACGGCCGTGATAAAGCCGGTCAGCTCATCCACCGCGTAGAGGGCTTTTTCCAGCCGGCTGACACGGGCCACTCCGCTCTGGTCGGAGTGGGAGAGGATCGCCCGGATCGCGGTTTCGGGCCAGCCCAGATTACGCAGGATTCCGCAGCCTACCATTGGATGTTCTTCCAGGCTGGGGTGCTTCTCGTAATCGAAATCATGGATCAGTCCGACCGCGCCCCAGAGCGCCTCATCCTCGCCGTACTTGCGCGCATAGGCCCGCAGGGCGGCCTCCACAGCCAGACAGTGGCGAATCAGGTTCTCGCCTTTTGTGTGCTCGGTCAGGAGCGCGTAAACTGTCTGACGGTCCGTCGGGGCCTCCGGCCGCAAAGATAAGTCTGGATGGGCATACGAACTAATGGCCTCTGGCAAACACCATGCCGCGGGCGATAGAGCAGGGATGAAACCGGAAAATAAGCAATTCGGCGGGATTGATCAAGTAGAAAAGCGGCGGTCATGCCCGATTTGGGGCAAAGTCGGTCTCTTTTGGGGAATGGCTGAAATCTTCACTGCCGGGGATAAAGCTCTGCGTGGCCCTGTCCCAGAGCCCGGCGGCTACGCGGTTGTCCCGGGCCGGGTCGAGCAGGCGGAATCGCGGGCCGAATGAGCGGTAGAAAAACTCGGAGTTTTTCTTGCCGGCTTCCTCCCAATCGTAATTGTAGTGGTTGTGGCGGTGGGCGATGTGGTGGGTCACTCCCACCAGGTCGGCGGTCGAGACAGTCATCCAGCCGTGCTCGCGCAGCTTGTACCCCAGGTAAACATCCTCGGAGCCATAGGCCTCGAACTCGACGGCGTCGATTCCGCCGATCTCCTCCAGGGCCGCGCGCCGCACCATCAGGCAGTAGCCGCTGCACCAGGCCACCGGCGCCACCAGGCCCGGCACGTGGACGCATTGGATCAGGCTGTCATCCTCATCGCTCACATAGATATTGACAAATGCCCCGCTGGAGCCGGCGTTGGGGTGGCTGTTCAGCGCATCCAGGAGCACCTGCAGGAAATCCGGGCGCTCCACCTCGGTATCATTATCCAGAAAGAGGATGAACTCGCCATCCGCGGCCTCGATCCCGGCCTGGCGGCCGGCCGGTATCCCGAGGTTGCTCTCGAGATATACCGGTTTGACCCGGCTGTCCCGGCGGGCCAGCGAAACGAGCAGCTCCCGGGTGCCATCCGTGCTGCCGTTGTCCACCGGGATGACCCGGAAATCCGGGTAATCGGTCCGCTCGAGCAGGCTCTCCATACAGCGCCGGGTATAGTCCTCCTTGTTCCAGCAGAGGAGGACAATCGAGACCCTTCCCCGCACCGTCGAACCGTCCGGCCCCTTGATTTCGGCCAGGTTGCCCAGCCGTAGAGTCCGCAGGCCCGAGGCCAGGGAGCGGGCGAGCAGGTTGAAGCGGCCGTAGATTTCATCCGGATCGAGTTCGGAGACCCGGCGGCCGAGGAACTTGTTTGGCAGGTTCAGGTAAAGGCTGTCCGGGTTCCAGAGGTTGAACCCGTTCATAATCGCATTGACCGCCCGGATCCCATCATAGCCCAGCCCCGAGATCAGGGAGAAATAAATGTTCCACCAGGCGTAGGGTTTCTGGTCGATCGTGACCAGCACCTTGTTATCCAGCACGAGAAGGTCTTTTTTCCGGGGAGCGGGACTGATCTGCAGGGCGAGTTCCTCGAGGCCCCGGCTGTCCGAGCCGAGGAAAAGCATGAAACGCCCGGATTCGAGCAGCTCCTTCCAGTCGTGGACATAGAGAGATTTACAGAGCAGATCGGGGCGGGTCTCGACGGCGATCAGGAACTGCTCAGGAGCGAGCTGACGGTAAATTTCGAAGAGCTGGTAGCCGAGTCCGATTCCGAGAAGAATTACCAGGCGCTTGCCGCTCGTGTCAACCCGGCGGGAGGATTCTTTGATCAGAATCTTGTGCTGCTGCTCATCCTGCACGAGATAAGCATAGCGCTCATCCTCACAGCGGTACAAACCGTCAAGAACGGTGTTCACTACTTTCTGGTTCAACTGACGATGTACGCCCGGATACCTGCTCCTGATCAGCTTCAGGTTAGAAATAAGGGTTGAGATATCTGTCGGCATGATCCTCTGAATCGGTCAATAATATAGTTCCGGCTAAACTGCCGCGGCTGATTTTCCAGTCCCGGAAATCCATAAAAATATACAGGCGCATTCCGGCCTTGTCCCGAATGCGAAACACTTCTTAATACATAATATCGGTAGCCGGGCGCGGAATATTTAGGCCTAATCCGGTACCGGTTGCCGGGTAACCAGTTGCGTCCCGGGACAGCGGAAAATAAGGCGGATGGTCGAGAATATTTCAGTCGGAGGGGGGGCCGGGAAAATCCCGGCCGGATTTGCGGATCGGCAGACCTGAAATCCCGGCCGGAACAAAAAGCGGACGGGTATCATTTGAAGCTGAAGAGGTTAACGGATTGACAACGACTTATCCGCCGGATAAGGGGTTAACGGATTTATATAGAGTTATCCACAAGGAAGGAGATATTTGGAGTCGGCGCTCCAGTTTAACACTTTGATAACTTGACACGATCTTTCATATCTTATTTACATTACAAGAGTTAACATGAAAACCCTCGCGGGCCGGAAAAGTCGCGCCGAGCGCCGTGGCTTTGTGGACAAGTTGTGGATAATAGTGGAACTGGGCCTTGCTCTAACACTTGGCAAACAGGGGAAAGTAGTCCGGTTTTATCCGGCGAAAGAGAGAGAGAAAAACCGGCCAATGAGAAAAAAAGTGCCGCTCATGGAGGCTGTCGCCCTGGGTCTATACCTGCTTATTCGTGTAGGGGCGACGCATGCGTCGCCCCTACGCCGGTCGAGACTGACTTTGGAGCCTAGGGCGCTCCGCGAACCGCCCCTACGCAATGAAGCTTATTCTGGCTAATGGGTGATAATCCTGGCAGAATAAACCCAGGAAGAATCACCCTTTTCGCACACTAATGAAGAATCGAAATTATTTATTGTAGGGGCGACGCATGCGTCGCCCCTACGCAAGATATGCCTTTATTTTCAGCCCAGCGACCAGGGCGCGCGGTAGGGCCGGCTAAGCATGGCATCCGCCTCGGAATCGCCGATAAAGCGCTCGGCGTTGGGGTCCCAGCGCAGGCTGCGGCCGAGCCTGAGCGAAAGGTTCGCCAGGTGCGGGGTCGAGCTGGCGTAATGCCCATCCTCGATATCCGAGATAAAGCGCTTGCGGTTGCGGACACAGTCGATATATGTCTCGACATGGGTCTGGTGCTGCTCGCTGCCATCGCCCTTGACCGGGACCATCCGGGCCTCGCTCTCGCTCCCCCGCTCGATAGTCTCGGGCTCCAGAGCGAACCCGCCCCGGTCCACAAAGAGCGCGGCATCGCTGCCGTGAAAGACGATCCCGTAGCTGCGGCCGTCGGTAGTCTGGCTGCAGCACTTGCGGCTCTCATAGGTCAGGACGAACCCCGGGAACTCGAAGGTGGACATCAGGGTGTCCGGCGTATCCCGGTTGTCCAGCAAGGCCAGCTTGCCGCCGAGCGAGGTGACCCGGTCCGGGCCCTTGACTTTCATGGCCCAGAGCACGATATCGATCAGGTGAGTGCCCCAATCGGTGGCCATGCCGCCGGCATAGTCCCAGAACCAGCGGAAACTGGACCAGCGCCCGTCATCCACCACCCCGAAACGGTTGATGTTGAAGGGGCGCATGGGCGCGGGCCCCAGCCACATGTCCCAGTCCAGTCCCGGGGGCGGACTGGCGTCCAGCGGGTTGCCGA
>MFIX01000258.1:11175-12133 GCA_001780825.1 Candidatus Glassbacteria bacterium RIFCSPLOWO2_12_FULL_58_11
CACCGCCCGCTGGAAATGTTTGCCGCTTCTCTGCTGCGTGCCCACGCCGATTATTTTCCCGGTCTCGCGGGAAACCTCGGTCATCTTGCGGCCCTCGCTGACAGTCACCGATACCGGCTTTTCGACATAGACATCCTTGCCCGCCCGGGCCGCCATGACCGCGTGCAGCGGGTGCCAGTGGTCCGGACTGGCGACTATTACGACATCGATCTCCTTGAGGTCCAGCAGCTTGCGGAAATCGGCGAACTCCTGGGGCTTGGGCAGGTTCTCATCCGCCAGGGTTTTGAGAGCCAGGTCGAGGTTCGGGCGGTAGCAGTCGCACACCGCGGCGACCCGCACGTCCCGGCCCTTAGAAAAAGCCAGCATGTTGGAGCGGCCCATCTTGCCCGTGCCGATCACACCCACCTGGAGCGCGTCGTTCGCTCCGGCGACCTTACTCTTGCCCGCGGACAAAGCCGGGGCGGCGGTCAGTCCGGCCGCGGCGGCAGCCAGGGCGGCGGTCGAGGCCAGCAGCTCACGCCGGCTCACGCCTTTTATCCCCTTCTCATTTTTCATCGGGTCATCCCCTGCAAAAGATGAACTTGACGGACCGGCGCTCACTTGTCCTTCTTGATCGCCCAGAGCATCCCGCGCTGCGCCGTAAGCTGAAAGCCCCTGGATAGCATCGAGTCGGTGTTGTGTCCCAGGGCAGTATGGAACACGCGGCCCTGGCCGTAAGACTTGACCATGATCAGCGGATAATCTTTCTGCTTGTCCTTGCTGAACGCCTCGGCCAGCACATGATAGTCCGAGTACTTGGTCAGGTCGCGGTAGAGCTCATCGCTGACCGGGAAATCCTCCAGCCCCCTGGTGATAAAATGCTGCTTGTCGGCGATTTTCACCGTGTAAGGGCCGTAGTGGTCGTGCCCCGCCTTGTGGATGTCATCGATCCGCCAGAGCAGCCCGACCATGTCCTCGA
>MFIX01000259.1:0-9958 GCA_001780825.1 Candidatus Glassbacteria bacterium RIFCSPLOWO2_12_FULL_58_11
GTCGCCGTCGCCGGCTTTTTGCCTTTAAATACGCTTTTGATTCTATCGAAAATCCCCACTCCTGTACCCTCTTAAAACAGGTTCCTGACTGATATCGCTCACCCCGGTGGGCAAGCTGAATTATATATATCCGTCAAGTAAATATAACCTGAAACTGCAAAATGAACACGGTTTTTTAATCGTTGCCCCTGCGCACCCCCGGGTTGACAGTCGCCGGGCGCTCCTCTAGATTCTTACTTTCGGCCGACAGCCCTTATGGAGAGGAAGCTGTATGCAGGTACTGCAGGCGGAGCGAATCAGTCATGATTATGGCGTCCGGCCATTGTTCGAGGGGCTGGAGCTGGTCCTCGAAGAGGGGGAAAAAGTGGGGCTGGTAGGCCCCAACGGCTGCGGTAAATCGACTTTGCTGCGTTTCCTCGCCGGCCTGGAAGCTCCTCTCGAGGGGACAGTTACTTATATCCGCAAAGTGAAAGCTGCTTATCTGGCCCAGGAGCCCTCCTTCCGGCCCGGCGCCAGTATCTACGGCGCCCTGGAGGATGGGCTGGCCGCGCTGGTGGAGCTGCGGGAGGAGTACGAGGAGGCGACCGCCCAGCTGAAGCGAAAGTTGGACCGGGCCCGGCGCGCCGAGCTCACCGCGCTGGCGCAGCGTCTGGATGACCGATTGACTGCTTTGAATGCCTGGGACCTGCGTCCGCGGATTGAGAGCCTGGCCACCCGCCTGCGGCTGCCCGACCCGGAGACCCTGCTTGACAACCAGTCCGGAGGTACACTCAAGCGCGTGGCCCTGGGACAGGCGCTGCTCTCCGAGCCTGAGCTGCTTTTTCTCGATGAGCCGACCAACCATCTCGACACCGAGACTATCACCTGGCTTGAAAACTGGCTGAGGAACTATCGCGGCACCCTGGTTCTCGTGACCCACGACCGTTATTTCCTCGAGGCGGTGGCCGGCCGGATGTGCGAGATTGCTCTGGGCAAGATCCGCGGCTACCCCGGCAACTATTCCGCGTTCCTGGAGGCCAAGGCCCGGGAATGGGAGCAGCTGCAGCGGGCGGATGAGAAGCGAGCCAAAATCCTCTCCCGCGAGATCGAATGGCTGCGGCGCGGGGCCAGGGCGCGCTCGACCAAACAGAAAGCCCGGATCGAGCGGATCGGCAAACTTAGCCAGGTCAAAGCGGCGAAAAAGGACAAGCCGGTGCAACTGCTGTTCGACCCCGAAAAAAGGACCGGCCACACGATCCTGAAGGCCCATCGCCTGCATAAGTCTTTCGATGGCCGCCCGGTCATCCGGGATTTTTCGCTCGAGTTGCTGGGCGGCGAGCGGATCGGGATTATCGGACCCAACGGCTGCGGCAAGACCACCCTGATCCGCATGCTGGTCGGCCTGCTGGAACCGGACTCGGGTTATGTCCACCCGGGAGTTAACACCCGGATCGCCTATTTTGACCAGACCCGCGAACAGCTCGATCCCGGGGCCACGATCTGGGATTCTGTAGCTCCGGGCGGAGACCACGTGCTGGTCTCGAGCCAGCGCCTGCACAAGAAGGCTTTCCTGGAAAGTTTTCTCTTTCCGGCCGCGATCCAGCGCTTCAAGGTGGGGCTTTTGAGCGGTGGCGAGCGCAACCGCCTGCTGCTGGCCCGCCTGATGCTGGCCGGGGCCAATGTCCTGGTGCTGGATGAGCCGACCAATGACCTCGACCTGCCGACCCTGGCCGTGCTCGAGGAGCAGCTCAGGAAATTCAAGGGCTCGCTGGTCCTGGTCACCCACGATCGCTATTTCCTGGACCGCGTGGCCGAGGAGATTTATGCGTTCGGCCCGGACGGCGGGATCCGCCAGTACCCCGGCAACTACAGTTATTTCCTCGAGTGCCGGGAGGAGGAATCCCGAAAGCGGAAAGAGGCGGAGGACGAGGCGGAAAAACTCTTGGCCCCGGAGGAAAAACCAAGGCCGGCCGGCGCTCTGCATTACCTGGAAAAAAAGGAGCTTGGGCTTATAGAGGGGCGGATTCAGGACGCCGAGGATAAGCTGCAAAAAGCCCGGGCCGAGCTGGAGGACAGCGCCCTGGCCTCGGATGCCGCCGCGCTCGGAGGACTATACAAGGAAGTGCGGGAGCTGGAACAGAAGATCGAGCGGCTTTACGCCCGCTGGCAAGAGCTGGAGCGCAAAAGGGATGAGGAGAGAGGCTGAGATAAAAGACAGAACCAAAAATATTAATGCAGAAAAACAACATGGAACTAGCTAAAATCGACTTCTTGCTTTTCTTTAAGAAACCCAGCCTTTAATAGCATAGAAATTAGTCGCCCCTTATTGTGAAAGTCCAAAAAGGCTTTCTCGGCATATCGAAATAGTTCCTCGTCAGGCAATTTTAAAACCTCTTTGACTGCCTCCCCAACTTCGTTCTCGTGTGTTAATGATTGTGCAAACTTCTCATAAAAACTACGCACCATGTTTTTAGACATTAACGTACCAATAATGTTTTGGGCCTCAATCCAATCCTCTGGAAACTCAGGTAAAGGTGGTTTTGATAAGTACCTGACTTTGTATGCTTTATACCCGTATTTGCTCTTATGTTCTTCCATAATTTTTGCTAATTCATTCCATGCAGTAAGAACAATATCGCCTAGCTGGAAATCTTTACTCATTGGCTCGAGTAACTTCGATGCTTTAGACTTCTCAAATTTTGCACCCAATGCCTTTGTTATTCCCCCTGGATCTATTATTCCCACAATTTTATATGCAAGGTGCATGATATGCATACAGATAGTTGATAAGTAGGTAATATTTGTTATTATTTGTTTTGTAGTGTTGTAATCCTTACCGTAATCATGGCTTCCAAGTAAAGGATGGACACATTGACTAGTACGAGAATACCCTCGCCCGTAAGAAATACCCAAAGCGAATCGCTCGTCAGCATTTGCTACTAATAGTGCGTCTAAAAACAGCTTTTTCTTAGCTTTGAAGACAGAGGGTTTTTTCTTCTTAAACTTAATATTATCTAAAAACCAAAGTTCAGTTACTCCAAGATTTAGCATATCCTGTTTTATCCGGTCAGCAAAATCATCAATGGAGGACTGAATATTAAAAATTATTCGACTTTCGTGAAGTTCTCGAAAGTCCTCCTGTCGCGATAACGCTAAGTCCATATTTTCTGCGTTAAGATATATCCGATATTCTTCATCCTTTTGGCAATTTTTATCAAAAAGAATGAGGATGCTTAGCAACTCTACCATTTTTCTTATACGATATGTTTGAATATCATATATTGATCCAGTAATTATCTTTCCGATAGGTTCTGGATCTATTTCTGCCGGTACTTCTTGTAAAAATTCTTTTTCATTTATTAGAGCAATACAAGCCTTACCTACCTCTTTGCATACACCATAAAAAAAAAGTTTTTTCGCGTCCTTTTCATCCACTCGTGCATAGGTAGCCGTTTCGTAGAAAGAGTCGTCATTATAAAGGTTCTTAAGTAGGCGATCTGCTGATCGTACTGGTGCAAAAATAAAAGCTTCAAGTTTTTTATTCTCTTCCTTCGTAAGCTTGATATTAGCAGGCTTCTTGCCTTTAGGATTTAGTCTCTTTTTTTCTTTTTCTACTGACATAAAAATATCCTTCTTTGCGATTTGCCAACTTGGTAAGAGCAATAATAATTTTCCAAATTACAATAATGCTTACTTGTGAAATCCGTAGCCATAAAGATCTCATCCGTAAGTTTATTTGCTTTTACAAAAAAAATATAGCAAAAGCCCTTTTATACAATACAATTAACTTTGCCGCAAGATTTCCTCCTTATTTTCCTCCCGCAGCCCCCACCGCTTTCCCGCTTCTTCCCAGCATCGGCACGCCGGCCAGGTAAACCTCCCGCGGTAAAAATTTTACCCCCCAGCCGCCGGCGGCGATCTCGGCCACCACTATATCCGCCTCGAAGCCCTCTTTCAGCGCCCCCACTTTCCGGCCGGCCGAGCCGTCCAGCAGACCCGTTATCCGCGCCGGGTTGGTCGAGCACATCAGCGAGGCCTGGCGCACGGCCTCCTCCAGCGGCAGGGCCGGATGACTTCGCACAAAGTTGCCCTGCTGCTCGGCGGCCAGCAGACTGACCGTGTTGGGGAATACCGTATCCATGTTTACCGCCGAACCGTAGAGCGTGCTGAAATCGCAGGTCTCGAGCGCGGGCGGAGCGACTTCCGTCACCTCGCCGTTCTCAGCCCTGCGGCCCACCACCGAGATCACGTTGTTCTCCCGGTCGATCAGGCCCAGGATCCCATTGATCTCGAACTCGGCTTCGGGCGAGTCCGAGGGGAACATGCTGTCGCTCACCGCGACCACCCGCCGCGCCTCTTTGCGCGAGATGACATCCCGCAGCACCGGCTGGTCCACGTGGACCAGGTCCACGATCAGCTCCACAGCCAGACGGTCATCCCGCAGGGCGCCCTCGAGAGTCCCGCCGCCGTAAAAGGCCTTGGTGTTCGATCCGGTGGGGCCGTTGAGCAGGTGAATGAAATATTTGAGGCCGCGGTCAACGGCCCGGGAAAGCTGGTCCGCGGTGGGCTTGCAGTGCCCGGCCGCGGCCACCAAGCCCCTCTCGGTAACATAGGAGATCAACTCCAGGGCCTTATCGCCGTACTCCGGGGCGATATTGACCATCCGCGCCACTCCGGGCTCGAGCAGGAAGTCCAGGATTTTGCGGTCCGGCGGGAAGATATACTCCGGGTTGTGTGCCCCGCAGTTGTCCGGGTTCATGAACGTGCCCTCGATCAGCACCCCGCAGATTTCAGTGCCCGAGGGCTCCGTTTTCCAGCGGCCGCGGAAAATAGCCAAGCCCTCCAGGTAGTCCCGCAGGCTCTCCGGCGGACCAGCCAGGGTCGCCAGGAAAATCCCGGTGATCCCGCGGTTGATTAGCCCCCGCGAGACCTCGGCTAGCCTGGCGGCGTGCTCCTCGGGGGTGGAGAGGTTGCGCAGGATCGCCACCCCGTCATTGATGTGCATGTCGATCAGGCCCGGCAGGACCCAGGCCGAGTGCAGCGGTATAATCTCGGCGCTCTCGGCTTCCCGGCCATCAAACCGGCCCACCCGCACTATCCGGCCGTCCCGCACCTCGACCGCGCCCTCGAATACGGCCTCCGGAGTGACTACTTTCCCGCCGGTCAGGACAAAATGTCTGCCATGCTCCATTCTTTTTGTTTCCCTGTCTTTTTAAGCGAAAGAATTCCCCGGAGCTTGCCGCGGGGTAAGCGGGTGCTGGTAACGCAGGAGCGACCGGCGGTCGCCCGCTTTACACAGCCCCCGACATGTCGAGGCAAGCTGCGGACACCCCTCTGAGAGAGGATTTTCATGTAAAATGCTGCACACCCGGTAGAGGCGGACCCATGTCTCCGCCCGGCGGCGTTTGGGGCACGGTGCACCGTGCCCCTACGAAAGATATTGATATTCACTCGGATTATTCATAAACGCTTATGCCCGGGCGTGGGCATAACAAAGCATGAAAATCAAAAACACACACACCGTCCCAGCCTGTCGTGGACACCAATCTAGAGAGGGGAATTTTTCTTGCATTTGAGTGAAAAGTAATTTGATTCGTCAGTCAATTGTCAAACTAACCCGTTTAATTCACAAAAAAATCCGATTGCGTCTCATGTAGGGGCACGGTGCACCGTGCCCTTATACACCACAATGGGCGGCCACGGGGGGCCGCCCCTACCGGATTTGTGGGGTTCGATGCGAATTATTCGCTTATCTATTCAATTTCAATTGCCGGCCAGCCGCTGGCGGACGATCTGGTTCAGGAGCTTGCCATCCGCCCGGCCTTTAAGCCGGCCCATCACCTGGCCCATCACCTTGCCCATGTCCGCTGGACCGGAGGCTCCGGTCTGCTGAATGACCTCCTCGATCACCGCCTTGATCTCCGCCTCGCCGGCCGCCTCGGGCAGGTAACGCTGTATCACTTTCAGTTCGGCCTCGTGACGGGACACCAAATCCTCGCGCTTGCCGGCCTTGAACTGCTCGATCGCCTCGGCGATTTTCTTGGCATAAGAGGCAAAAACCTGCTGGACGGTCTCATCGCTGAGCTCCTTGGAGCCATCCTTTTCGGTCTTTTTAAGCAGCAACTGGCTTTTGAGCATCCTCAGCACCGCGGTGGAAAGCTCATCCCGGGCTTTCATGGCATTTTTCAGGTCTTCGAGGACTCTTTCTTCGAGTGACATGGTTACTCCTTTTCGCAGACTTTCTCTTCAATTAAAAGCAAGCTGGCGCAAAATCTGGAAAACAGAATTCGCCCCTTATATGTGGCCGGGCAGGTACCGGAGACCGCACCAGAGGGCACTATATTCACAAATGAGGAGCAATCTTAACAATCTTATAAGTTAATAGAAGTCATAAGGATTGTAAAGATCGGGCCGTAAGGAGAGGGTCAGCGGGCGGGCTGGATGGTCTCGTTTTCGGTGAGCACCAAGTCCATGTCGATATCGTGCGGCGAGGTGGGGATTTCCTCGACTATCTGGAAGCTGAAAGCCAGCGCGATCCGGGGGGTTTGACGGGCGGAGAGCAGGCAGTCGTAGTAGCCCTTGCCGAAACCTATCCGGTGGCCTTGCCGGTCGAAAGCCACGCCGGGCACTACCGCCAGGTCCCAGGCCAGGGCTCCAGGCTGGTGAAGCTCAGCGCCGGAAGGCTCGAGGATCCCGAAATGCCCGGGCACGAGATTATCGGGGTCTTTTACCTCAGCCAGGAACAGCCTGCCGCTCTCCGGCTCGATAACCGGCACGCAGACCTGCTTGCCCTGGTCCAGGGCCTCGCGGAGCAAATCAAGAGTCGCGACCTCGCCGGGCTTGCTGCCGATATAAATGCAGGGGAAGGCGCATTCCCGCCATTGCGGCAGGGCCTGAAGGCGCTCATGGATTTTTATGCTGCCCGCGGCCTGAACCGCCGGGTCGAGGCTCGCTCTGCGGCTGAGAACAGTCTTGCGCAGCGCGGCTTTCTTTTCGGTGATGCTATCCATAAGAGTCTCAAATTTCAAGATCGGAGAGCCGTGTCGGCTGACCCCGTCCTTGTTTTCAGGCGCTCAGTTCCTTGCCGGTTTTGCGGCGGTAAGCCTCCCGGTACACCTCGAGGTAGCCTCTCGCCGAGGTTTCCCAGCCGAAATCCGCTTTGAATGCATTGGCGATCAGCCTGTCCCAGGTTTTGCCGCCCTTGCGGTAAGTGCTCAAGGCCAGCTTGACTGTCTCGCGCAGAGCCTCGGCGGTATAGGCGCTGAACTTGAAGCCATTGCCGCGGCGCGGGTTGTCGCGCAGGTCGATGACCGTATCCTCCAGCCCGCCGGTGGCCCGGACAATCGGCAGGGTGCCGTATCTCAGGCTGTAGATCTGGTTCAGGCCGCAGGGCTCATAACGGCTGGGCATCAGGAAAAAGTCGCTGCCGGCCTCGATCAGGTGGCTCAAGCGCTCCTGGTAGCCGATATGGCAGGCGAAACGTCCCGGGTGTTTAGCGGCAAAGGCGCGCAACCGCTCATGGTAGCGCTCGGCGCCCAGGCCGAGGACTGCTAACTGCATTTTCAGGGACATCAGCCGGCTTAAGTGTTGCGTGACCAGGTCGATCCCTTTCTGCTCCACCAGCCGCGAGACCATGCCGACCAGCGGGATTTTTGGATCGACCTCCAGTTTCAGCTCTCTTTGCAGCGCCCTCTTGCAGGCGGCTTTGCCCGCCAGATTACCGGGGCCGTAAGTGGACAGCAAAAACGGGTCGCTGAGTGGGTCCCACCGCGCGTAATCAACTCCATTAAGAATCCCGGTCAGCTTTTCCCGGCAGACGCGGATCACCCCATCCAGGCCGAACCCCAGCTCGGGGGTCTGGATTTCCTCGGCGTATTTGCGGCTCACCGTTGTCAGCGCATCCGCGAAAACTATCCCACCCTTGAGAAAATTCATCTGGCCCCAGAATTCCAATCCGGCGGGAGTGAAAAGGGAGGGCCCCAGCCCGGCGGTCTGCATCTCGACACGCGGAAAAATTCCCTGGTAACCCAGGTTGTGCAGAGTCAGCACCGTGGCTGAATCCTTGAAGCGCACTTTGTACTCGCGGTCCATAGCGGAATAGACCGGGACCAGGGCGCTCTGCCAGTCGTGGCAGTGGATGACCTGCGGCCGCGGCTCGAGCAATGAGGCCAGTGCCAACACCGCACGGGAGAAAAAGATAAAACGCTCCGCATTGTCCGGGTAATCGCTGTCCGTGGTCCCGTAATAGTTTTCCCGGTGGAAATACTCAGGCCGGTCGACAAAGTACACGCTGACCGGGCCGAGAGAGGCTTTCTGCAGGCTGAAACTCATCGAGCGGCCGGCCACCGGCGCCCGGCGGGTCCCGCCGAAAGGGGCGAGAACGAATTTTTGCCGGTCGATCGAGCGGTATAGAGGCAGGACCACCGAAACCTCCGCCCCCAGGGCGGAGAGGGCGGCAGGCAGCGCGCCCACAACATCGCCCAGACCGCCGGTGCGGGCGAATGGCGACATTTCGCTGGAGGCGAAAAGCACTCTGATCATCGGTCCGGCCCTTCCGCAGTTCCGAGAAGGGCCCGGATATGGAAGGAGACACAGTCCGCCAGGACCTCCAGGTCGTAGCCGCCCTCGAGGACTGTCACCACCCGGCCGCCGCAGACCCGCCAGGCCAGCTCGACAGAAAGCAGGCTCATCATTTCAAAGGCCCGGCTGGACAGGGACAGCCCGGCCAGGGGGTCGTTGCGGTGAGCATCGAACCCGGCCGAGATCAAGAGGAACTGCGGGGCGAATTTTTCGATTGAGGCCAGGGCCGAATTTTCGAAAGCCGCCAGGTATTGCTCATCGGAAGTGCCGGCTTCCAGCGGGATGTTCAATATTGTCCCCAGTCCGTCGCCCTTTCCGCGCTCGGAGGCGAACCCCGTGCCCGGATAGAGGCTCAGGGGCGACTGGTGCAGGCTGACAAAAAACACCGCCGGGTCCTCCTCGAAAATGTGCTGCGTTCCATTACCGTGGTGGACATCCCAGTCGAGAATGGCGACCCGCTCCAGGCCGTGCAGGCCGGTCAGCCGCCTGGCGGCCAGGGCGATATTGTTCAGCAGGCAGAAGCCCATCGATTCGCCGCTTTCAGCGTGATGGCCGGGGGGGCGGACCGCGCAGAAGGCATTGTCCAGCTGGCCCCGGGCCACCAGGTCCGCCGCCTCGATCACGGAACCGGCGGCCAGCAGGGAGATTTGCCAGGACTCCGGGCAGATCTGGCTGTCCGGGGTGTCGATGAATTTTTCTCCGGCCCGGCAGGCCTGTTCGAGACGCCGGAGGTAGCTTTCGGTATGGACAGAGAGCAGGCTTTCCCGTTCCGCCGGGGTGGGAGGGATGATCGTGCAGGCGGCGGTAAGGCCATCCGCATCAAGCCTTTTCCTTAACTCGGAGAGCCGCTGCGGCCGCTCGGGGTGGCCCCAGCCGGTCGCGTGGCGTTCGAACACCGGGTCCAGCACCAGGCCGGTGCGCCGTTTTTCCGGGTGATGGGAGGGCATATCAGGCTGCCAGGCTCTTGAATCCATACCAGCCGAAATAGAAGGCGAAAAATACCAGAATCACGGCGCAGCCGCGGATCAGGCCCCGGTACAGACTGTCACTGATCCAGTGCTTGCCGCGGGCAATCAGGACCGAAACCGCGCTGTACCAGACCAGGTCGGCCAGGATGTGCCCGGCCAGAAAGGCAGTCAGCCCTCCGGGACCGCTTTTCCGGGCGATCAGCATGTAGCCCAGCCCGATAGTGGCCCACCAGAGGGTCCAGTACGGGTTAGCCAGGCTGGTCAGGATTCCGGCCCAGAAAGGATGGACATTGACTGTGCCTCCGGCAGGGGAGGCGGTTTCGCCCTCCAGGCTCAGCTTTCCGGCGGAGCGCAGCATATCCACGCCCATGTACAGCAGCAGGGCGCCGCCGGCCAGGGCTACCGTGGTCAGCACCGCCGAGGAGCTGAAA
>MFIX01000259.1:9967-16051 GCA_001780825.1 Candidatus Glassbacteria bacterium RIFCSPLOWO2_12_FULL_58_11
AGCCCCAGGACAACCGCGGCCACCAGCAGGCTTTCCAGCGCTCCGTGGCCGGACACAACCGCCGGACCGGCAATCGCGCCCCGGCGCGGAGTCTGGCCGACCACCACCACCAGCATCGGCCCCGGCATGATCGCGCCGGAAAGCCCGAGCATGAACGAAAAAATGAATATGCCGCCGAGCGCTGCCATTAGCCTGTTCCTCGTATTTCAGCCGATAAACCGGACGATCAGGCCTTTCAGGGTGTTGAAAGCCAGCAGGCAGATAGTCACCAGGCCGCCCACAGCCAGCAGATTGACCCACCAGCGCGGGACCGAATTGCCCATGACACTGCGCCGGTTGCTCTCCCAGAAGAGCATGAAAGCGGTCAGAGGTACGGCGATAATAATCACCGCCTGCAGCAGGATTATTATCTCTACCGGGGTCTGTCCCTGGGTAAGTACGGCGATTGTCGCGCCGATGATCATAATCAGCGCGGCGATCAGCTTGGAAATCATGTCGCTGACCTTGCCGCCTATCCCCAGTCCGTCCGCCAGGATAGTCCCTCCCAGCACCGCATTGCCGATAAAAGAGGAGAATGAGGCCCCCCAGAGGCCCATGCAGAACAGCCATTTGGCGCTCCGGCCTAGTAGAGGCTCAAGCTGTACGGCCATGTCCGCGGCGTTCTTGACCGCGATCCCGCGGGTGGCGAGCACGGTCGCCGCGGTGACCAGGATCACCGCCGAGATCAGGGTGAGCGCCGCAATGCCCACGATCGAGTCGCGGATCGATTCGCCCAGCAGGTCGTCCCCCCAGTCTTTTTCCTGCACCAGGTAGGCCTGGAACAGGGCACCGAAAACCGAGAAGCTGGTCGAGACTATCGCCACCACCCCGATCAGGCTGGTCCCCGCGGGCCAACTCGGGATCAGCCCGGAGGCTATCGATACCGGATCGGGTTTGGCTACGATCAGATTGCCCACAAAGGCCACAATCATGGTGACGATCAGCAGCATCATCAGCCGCTCGAGAGCCCGGTACAGGCTCTGGAAGTAGAAGAGGAAGAAAACCGCCAGCGCGGTAAAAGCAACCGCCCACATGCCGATCGAGCCGCCGAATATCGCGTTCATCGACATGCCCACGCCGATATTGTTGCCGCCCTGGAAGCCCGCGCAGACCAGGAAGCAGCAGATCCCGATGATCACGCTCAGCCAGCGGCCATAGCTGGCGGCCAAGTGGGAGAGAAAACTCTTTTCCACAACTGCCCCGAACTTCGCCGACAGGATGGTGTATGTCATCATGAAGGCGCCGCAGAGCATAATCAGCCAGAGCATCCGGTTGCCCAGCGTCGACCCATTGGCCGAGATCGAGCTCACCGAGCCGGGCCCCAGGACCAGGGCGGCGATAATCATCCCCGGACCGATACTGCGGAACAGTTTGGCGATTTTTTGCAGCACGGGTCATTTCCTTCGCTTTAAATTTGGTGGCAGGTCTTTATCAGTGAATTTTTTTCGGCTCATCCGGCAGCGGCTCATCGAAATTCACTGTCGGGCCGGGATGGCTCTGGATTTTGATCGGACCGTACTGGGCCTCGTACTTGCCGATATTCTCGGCGATCGCGCGCTGAAGGTTCTTGAAGTTCTGGGGAGTCATGACAATCCGCGCGTGGATCCGGGCCTTGGGCAGTCCGGGCAACAGGCGGGCGAAATCGAGGATGAATTCGCTCTGGCTATGGGTGATCAGGGCCAGGTTGGCGTAGATTCCCTCGGCCTGCTCCTCCCGCAGCTCGACACTGATATTGGTGGTCTGGACCGGTTTGGACATTTTCCCTCCGCGGGAGATTGGTTTCGCTGGGCAGTCCGCTTCTTTCCGGCCCCATTGGCGGTGTGATCCGGGCGGGCCGAAGCTTTAGACGCCGCAGGATTAGGAAAATGGACACTCTCCGGAAAAAAGTCAAGTCAGTCCGGGGTAAGGCCAAAGAAGTTGAAATTGAAAGTCAGTTGCCTTAAAATAAGAGAATTCGGGATGGGATTTTCCCTTGCCATCCCCTGTTCTCTTAGATGTAGGGGCGCCCCGAGTGAGGAACTTATTCTAGTACCTGATCGAGAAAAAGCGATCTTGAATACTGAAGAAAAAACCGCCATTCAATTCGATTGGCAGCTTACGATTATGCACAGCCGGGAGGGTATTTCGTTACCATATGTACGAAGGATCACCAGTGCCTGTTTGGACGGATCACGGATGGCGGCGCAATGCTACTAAATGACCATGGAAAAGTTGTTCTTAAATGTTGGCGGGAAATTCCGACTCATTTTCAAAAGATCGAATTGGATGAAGTTGTTATTATGCCGAATCATATTCATGGGCTGCTACTTATACATGAACATTGTAGGGGCGACGCATGCGTCGCCCCTACGCCTAGGGTATCCGGGCCTAAAAAAGAATCTATAGGTGCCATAATAGGTTCATTTAAATCAGCAGCGACAAAACGAATCAATATTTTGCGCGTGACTCCCAATGCACGTGTATGGCAACGTGGTTATTATGAGCATGTCATCCGCCGGATTGATGACATGAACCTGATCCGGCAATACATCACAAGCAACCCAATGCGCTGGCAATTTGATCGAGAAAACCTTCCAAACAGCTCAAGGGACTTTCGAAATTATTCGATTCAGTAAAGGAGCCCACCTTGAAAGTGTCCTTTAAAATTGGTGCCTGCCGGGCTTTGGCGACAGTTTTTACCTTTTCGCTTCTTTCTGGAATTCCCCTGCACGCGACTACCGTGCTCTACATGCCGTTCGAGGAGCAATGCTCCAGCGCCGGACTTATCGTCCTGGCGACCGCCGCGGAGCAGATCTCGAACTGGGACACCGGGCGCAACCTGATATTCACCGAAACCCGGTTCCAGGTGGAAGAGGCGCTCAAGGGCTCTGCCGGCTCGACAGTCCTCACCCGCCACCTGGGAGGCCGGGTGGGCGACATCGCGCAGGATATAGCCGGCACGCCGGAATTCAAGATCGGGCGGCGCTACGTTCTCTTTCTCGAACCCGGACCGGGGGGTTTCTATCGGGTGGTCGGTTTCCACCAGGGCTGCTACCCGGTGGTGAGCGGCAAGGATGGCAAGGCGCGTATCGCGCCGCGGCTGGCCGCGGAGGGCGCTGAGCCGCACTTGCTGGGGGCGGGGGCTGCGGATGCCGCGGCCGGGGAACAGGCTTTGAGCGATTTCCTGGCCCGGATCAGAAATTACCTGAAACAGTCCGGCCGCTGATCCGGGAAAGGGTGCGTGGTGAAAATTTATTGGAAAGGAATGCTTCCAGGGCTGGGCGCCGTGCTGGCTGTAGCCGCGCTTCTGGGCCTCTTTGGCCCCGGACCGGCCGCGGCCTATGTCTATTTTATCACTTCCGCCGGGGTTCGTCAGCACTGGGAAAAATCCGCGATGCCGATTCCCTGGTCGCTGAACCAGGGCAATAGCGATAATCTTTCTCCGACCGCATTAATCAACGCCTTCGCTCAGTGCTTCAGCGCCTGGGACATTCTCTCGCAGGCTGATTTCTCTTTCAAATACGTGGGGACCACCACTCTTTCCCAGCTCAGCGGGTCGGACAATACCGACCTGCTGATTTTCGACTCCCAGCCAATCGCTTACAGCACCGGTTTATTCACGGTTTCCAATAATGTCAGCCCCTCGGTGGTGGCGGTCACGATCAACACCTACTATGTCAGCTCGGGCAATGTGGCCGATGCCGATATTGTATTCAACGACATGAAATACACGTTCAGCACCACCGATAAAACCGACCTGGCCCATCAGCGGATCAACCTCCAGGATGTGGCGACCCATGAGATCGGCCACCTGCTCGGCCTGGACCACACCTTCCTCGAGCAGGGGACCATGTACCCGTATGCCCGGGACGGCCAGTCCACGCTGGAGCCGGATGATATCGCCGGGATCTCCAACCTGTACCCGAACTCACTGTTCCGGGCCACGACGGATTCGATTTACGGACAGGTGCGCAACAAGGACGGACTTCCGGTCTGGGGCATTTATGTCACCGCAATCAATGGGGCGACCGGCGAGGAATCCGTGGCCGCCATTACGGATAGCCTCGGGAGGTACGAGATAGCCGGGCTCGCTCCCTCCCTGGCCTACTACCTCAGGGCACAGACCGTGGACCTGGACCGTCTGCTGGGCCTGGTTAAGGAGAACGGCGACCGGACGGTCTATATCCCCCAGTACTATGACCAGGCCTACCGTCTGGAAGAGGCACAGGCGGTCACACCTGCGGTTTCATTCGCCGGTTATGATTTCAACCTCGGCGTGGCCACCATTCTCGCCCGCTACGACCGCAACCCGGATTATTCGATCACCGTGCTGCATTTCGGAAACAATACCTCCAGCAGCAATTACATGGCGGTGCGCTTTCCGAAAGAGAGCCTGCCGGCCTCGTTCAACGTTTTCGGCATGACTTTCTACAACAACGACGCCAGCGCGGCCTGGCCCAAGATACTGCTCACCAGCGGCACGGACACGCAGCCGGACCTGACGGCCTACATCCGCCAGACCCTGAATTACCAGGGCACCACTCAGGGGTCCAGCTCAGTCGAGTGGGAACTGGCGCCCCTGACAAATAGCCGCGTTCTCTGGGTGGTCTTCCAGTTCCCGGACAACAAGCCTTTTGTCACTTTCGGCGATGGGCCGGCAATCGGCGCCGTGACCGAGGGCACTTTCTACAATTCCCTGTTCTATTCGGGCAACGGCGGCCAGAGTTTCAGTCCGTATCCAACTACGCCGAAGAGCTATAACCTGCAAGTCTATCTCACCGCCGAGCTCTCGGATGCAGTCCCGGCGCCATTGGCGCAGTTTGACGCCACGGCGCTCAAGTTTGGCGTGGTCAAAATCGGCACCCGCAAAGAATTCGCCTTGCCGATCTCCAACACCGGCACCGCGGACCTGACGCTTTCGCAATTTATCACCAATAAGCTCGGGATTTTTGCTCTCACGCCGGACGCTACTGTAATCCCGGCCGGGAGCACGGACACCTTGCGCGCGGTTTTCACTCCCAAAGGGACTTTCACATACAGCTGCAATCTGCAATTCCAGACCAATGATGCCACCCGCACCGTGATCGACATTCCGGTGAGCGGCACGGGAGCCTATCCCGCTTTCAGGGTCGACCCCCTGGCGCTGGATTTCGGCCAGGTCGCGGTGGGTTCAAGCGCGCAGAAACAGTTCCAGGTTTTCGACACCAGCCAGGTAAGTCTAAAAGTTTCTCGATTTTCCGTGAACTCGAGCCATTTCAGCGGCCCGGCGGATTCGACCGGGATCGCCGCCGGGGACTCGGCGGCCTTTACGGTCACTTTCGCGCCGCAGAGCGGCGGCGCGCTCTCCGGCGTTCTTACCTTTCATACGGATAATCCGCTGGATTCGCTGGTCAGCGTGTCTCTCAGCGGAACCGGGCTGGGAGGGACTGCGGCCGGGAACTGCGATTTCACCGGCGACGGCGGCTCGGACCTCAACGATCTGCTGGCTTTCCTGCTGCTCGTGCGCAGCTCGCCCGCCGACCCGCGTCTGGATTGGAACGGGGATGGCGTTTACACGATCAGCGATGCCCTGGGTCTGTTGCTGGATATCCGGGCGGGGAAGTGCAGTTCTTCCGGATTGGCGGCCTCTTCCGGGCCTTCCGGCCTGGGAAATAACTGGCTGATAAGCCTCGATAATACGGACCTGCTTTTTCTCGAAACCGCGATAAAGCAATTGTCTCTCGACCGGGATACAGAACAGGAGCTGCTGGAGGCGCTTTACTCGGCCGCCGGCCGCAATCTCACACCGCTCCCCCGCGCCTTTGCCCTGGCCCAGAACTACCCCAACCCGTTCAACCCGGTCACCGCGATCTCGTTCAGCGTGCCCGAAGAGGCGGCTAATGTCGTTATCTCGCTGAGGGTTTTCGATATCCGCGGCGCTCTGGTGCGGACCCTGGTGGACCAGGCGGTCCAGCCCGGCGAGCATACAGTATTCTGGGATGGCACAGCCGATAATGGCGGCGCGCTGCCGAGCGGCGTGTATATCTACCGCCTGGCGGCCGGGCCCGGCGCCGGAAAAATATTCAC
>MFIX01000259.1:16089-16376 GCA_001780825.1 Candidatus Glassbacteria bacterium RIFCSPLOWO2_12_FULL_58_11
TGTTTATTACGGGAAATGGTAAATATTCGTAGGGGCACGGTGCACCGTGCCCTTATTTGTTCTGTCTAAAACTTCAATCCCCGGAGACCCGTCTTGGAATACTACCGTGACTCGCTCAGCCTGATTCCGGCCCTGTTTTCGCTGGCCGCTTTCGCTTTCTGCGCCACTGCTCAGGCCGAAACGCAGCCGCTCGACCTCTCCCAGGCCCGTCTCGACACCGGAAAGGGGATCGCCTGGTACGATGTCCGCCTGCTTGGGGTGGAGGGCAAGGGCTGGAGCGACACCGA
>MFIX01000260.1:0-8606 GCA_001780825.1 Candidatus Glassbacteria bacterium RIFCSPLOWO2_12_FULL_58_11
TCCTTGATATGCCCGGGGTAGAACATTATCCCGGCGACCGGGATTCCGGTTTCGGCGATCCGGGCGACTTCCGCGGAAAGGTTGTCATCCAGGGCCAGTCCGGTGCGGCCCGCCCCGACATCCACCTCCACCAGCAGGGAAATCTCTTTCGCGGCCCGGCCCAGCCCCTCAGCCATGGCCTCCGCCTGTTCCACGCTGTCCGTGGCCAGGGAAATCCTGCCGCGGCCGGCGAGCGCGGCCAGGGCGCGCCATTTCTGCTCGCCCCACACCGGGTAGGCGATCAGGATGTCCTCGATCCCGGAGGCGGCCATGACCTGCGCCTCGGTGACCTTGGCCGAGGTGATCCCGCAGGCCCCGGACTCGAGCTGGCGCCAGGCCAGCTCCGGCACCTTGTGGGTCTTGATGTGCGGCCGCAGGGCGATTCCATGGTCCCGGCAGTAGTCTCCCATCCGGGAGAGGTTACGCTCCATGATCTCCAGATCGACCCAGATGGCCGGAGTATCCAGTTCTTCCAGGTACATTTCCGTTCGGTCCTTCCGACGATAATTCAAGTGCCGCCGCTTACCCTTCAATCAGCTCTTCCAGGAGGCGCGCCGCATCGCGCACCAGGCCCGGGCAAAGAGATGCGAAAAGCCCCTGCTGACGGGCTTTTTCCAGATCCGCGGGCTTGCATAGCTCCAGTCCCAGCAGGTCCCGGCAGAGCAGCGAACCGTGGGCCGCCCGGAACCTGGCGTTGAAAGCCTCCACCAGACGATAGGTTTCTTCCTTAGTCTTCTTCTCCGCGGGGTCACCTGTTCCACCCAGCTTGAGCCCCAGCACCAGGCAGGCCCCGCTGACCGCGCCGCAGACCTCGCCCTGGCGTCCGAATCCGCCGCCCAGGCCCATAGCCAGACACAGAGCTTGACCTCGGTCCAGGCCATAGTCCGGCCCATAGGTGGAAAGGATAGCCTGGGCGCAGTTCAGTCCACCACGGAATGCGCTTTCGGCCTGCACAGCCTTGCTCGGCATTACCGCCTCCAAAACCGCCTCAGATCCTTCTGACTCGCGCTGGCAAAGAACCACCTCGCGGCTTGCCCCGATAAAACGGGACGGTATTCAACCGCCAACCGGGAACTGCCGGACATCTGCACCACAGCAGAAAACTGTCCTAATATAAGCACTCCGGCGGCTTCAGCAAGGGCGGCAGCGACAGCTCCACGCTCTCTTTCCCCGGCCGCGCCGGAAATTCCCGCCGGACAGGAGTTTGATCCATTACTGCGCACTCATATCCGCCACCGGAATAATCCCCGGCAGAGGCGAGAGGACGGCCGGCAGCCAGCCGGTTGGAGCGCCGTAACTTGCGATAATTCTAATAGTTCATTAAATTAAAAATGTGCCGATAAATATAGCAGCAGAAAAAGTGGAAACCCGCTCCTCGATTAAAGTGTATATATTATGAGAGGGCGGGAGGCATATTAACCCTTGACCTTTTGCGGCGGACCATGAGCCACGATATATCGCACATCCTGAAAAACTGGGAATTCGATCCCGGCAAATCCTACCGCAAGATCGTGGGAGATGACGGCCGGGAGAAGATACAGGTGCGGGTCGATAACGCCGCATTCCAGGGCGTTCTGCAGATGGAGATGGATGGCCGGCCGGATGGGAAACAGCCTTACGGCTATGATTTCGCGCTCGATTATTACCGCCTTTCCCTGAAGCGCTACGAAAAGGCCCACGGTACAGCCCGCGGTTTCAAGCTCGATCCCGCGAGCTGTTCGGAGCTGTTTGACGAAAGCCTGAGGATCTATAACCGCTACGTTTTTCTGCTCCAATTGCAGGATTATCAGCGGGTGATCCGGGATACCGAGCGCAACATGGAGCTCTTCCGCTTTGTCAACCGCCACGCCTCGCGTGAAAAAGACCGGATGAACCTGGAGCGCTGGTGGCCCTATATCCTGCGGATCAACGGTACAGCCCGGGCCATGCTGACCATGCAGGAAGACCAGGATTTCGATGCCGCGCTGAAAATCGTGGAGAACACCGGCGAGAAAATCCAGAACCTGCCCCGGATCGAGGTCGAGGAATTCGAGACGGAAAAAGAGCGCTCCCTGAAAGCGCTGGCCGAAATGGAAAAAGCGATCCGGGCGCACATACCGCAGACCGAGATCGAAAAGCTGCAGACCGATCTCAACCGGGCGGTCGCGGAGGAAAGATTCGAGGATGCGGCGCGGCTGCGTGACGAGCTGGAAGGCCATAAAAGCAGCGAGAAAAGCCTGGATTGACCACCCCCAAAATTTCGCTGCGGATATGTTCTGTCGCTTAAACAGAGGTTCCGGCCCTTTACTTAAATGAATAACCGGCAATTCGCCTCGTCTAAAAGGCAGAAATAAAAAATATTGGTTTCGAGATATTTTTCCCGGCAATCCGCCTCTTTTTGCGGCGGGCTTCTTTTGCGCAGGGAGGTTAACATGTCAGCCGAGAGAGTTTCCACCATACCGAAATTTTTCCTGGGCGTTCTGGCCGCGGCCCTGTTCCTTGCGGGCGGTTGTTCGGCCTATTACAGAACCACTACCGTCCGTTCCGAGCAGCCGGCTCCCCAAGCCGAGGATTACCAGGCCGATGAGTTTGTCGGAATGCCGATAATGGGCGATTACGACGACAACCCGGACCTGGATTTCGTGCTGCAGGTCAACGATGGGGAGCGGGTATTCAAGGTCGAGGCGCACGAGGCCGCGGGCGACGGCAACCGGGACCTGCTGGAGACTGTCCGCAAAAGGATCAACGACTTGGAGGACAAGCAGTCCCTGCGGGTAATCGGCTACTACAGGCCGGAATACAAGGGCCAGGACAAGGAATACGGATTCCTGGACCTCAAGTGTATCGTATTCATCGATAACACGAGTGGACAGGAAGAGGCCTATTTCACCGATCCGCAGGATTCGCGCTACTATCAAAGCGCCGATGTGACGGTTGTGTATGCGCCAGGGCACCATTTGAGCCGCATCCACTATCCGCGCTACTGCAGCCCCTGGTGGGACGGCGACGCTGACGGGATTCCCAACCGCTATGACCCCTGGCCCTTCAGCTACGATATCTGGTATGACAACAACTACAACTTCGTTCCGGACTGGTACGATCCCTATTACTGCGACTATTATCCTTACTGGAATTACTGGAGCCTGGATTTCTGGGTCGGTTACCGCTGGTACTCGCCCTACTGGTATGCGCCCTACTATTACGGGCCCGGGTTCAACACCGCGCTCTATTACGATGATTACCGGAATTACACGCGCCTTTATGACAGGACGCAGGTCAACCGTGAGCACCCCCGCGGCGACTACCACCTCGATGTCAAATCCGAGGCTTTGCTGCGCAGCGGCTACAGCCGCGGCCCCCGCGGCTCCTCGGTAATCGGCACCACGCGCATGCGCGGTTACGATACCCTGCCGGCCGACAGCCGGGTCCTGGTTTCGCCGGACTCCCGGGTCCGGGACAGCGGAGCCGGGGATATCGCCAATGTCTCCGCCACGGACAATACGCTGCGCGACACTCCGGATACGTTCAACCGGAACCGCGAAGTTACTTACGATCCCGCCGCGCCCCAGGCGCAAAGCCGCGAGAGGAGCGGAAATTATCCGGCCGCAAGCTCGATCAACAAACGCAAGAGCCCGGGGGCGGCCTCGACAGGCGATACTCCTTCGGTCAGCCGCAGCCGGGTTTCGAACTCCGGCGGCTCGACCGGCACCTCCTCCGGCAGCGTGAGCCGCTCGAGAGGCTCGAGCAGCGAACCGGTATATGTGCCGGTGGACCGTTCCCGCAGCGGAGGAACCAGCGGTTCCGCCAATATCAGCCCCAGCGGCAGCAGCGCCAATCAGGGCAGTGAACCGCCGGATGAGCTGGCGGCCGGGGCGCTGCCCGAACTCCGCGATCTGGAGGGCGCGCTGCTGGCCGCCGGGGCGCTCCCAGCCGCGACAGGAGCTCGAGCCAACCCGCCGCGAGCGGAAGCCGCTCCGGAAGCGCCACCAGCCGCAGCCGGTCGGCTCCGGCCCCGGCGGCCAGCAGCGCGCCCTCCAGATCGCGGAGTTCGGGCAGCGCCCCGGCCGCCAGCTCATCCGGCGGTTCCTCCCGTTCGAGAAGCAGCGGCAGCTCCAGCAGCTCCTCCTCGGGCAGCGGCGACCGGCGGAAGAGGTAAGTTTCAAGGCGCGGCAAATTCGTACGGCAGGCGGTCCCTGGCCGCCTGCCCGCTCCCCGGTCCAATTGCCTGAATTTCTTCGCCGGCGCCGGCTTAACGGCCGGCCGGTATAAACGGATAGTTTTTGTCTTGCAGACGGCAGCTTTACAAATACAAACTTCATTCAAAGAGAAGAGGAATCTTGATGCGGCAATCCAAGTGGCTTCTTGTCGCGGCTTTGCTGGTAACCGGCCTGTTTGTCCTGGCCTGCGGCAAAACAAAATACCGTGAGCAGCAGGTTTATCTGCTCTACCAGGACATCTACGGGATCGTCGAATACGAAGCGGACAGCGATTATCCGCCGCCGAGCAACCTGGACAATTTCACCGATGACAATATCATGGTGACCCTCTATTTCGGCGAGACCCTGGATATCTACCGGGATGGCGATGTGTACGGCTATTCGGTCACCACGGACAGCAATACCGAAAACTTCTGGTTTCCCTTTGTCCCTTCAGGCACCTACTGGCTCAATGCGGAATTCACCAGCCTCGACAGTTGCTTCCAGGCCAAGACAGACAAGTTCTACCATTCGGATACATCCGCCACTTTCAATGAGCTGCGCCCCAAGTTCATCGGCCTCAACAAAGGCTGTTTCTATGTGGGCCTGAGCGGCCTGTCGGATAACGATTTTGTCCAGGTCGGGCCGAAAAGCTGGGTGACCCGCTCGGTTTACGAGCGCTATTACAAGGGCCGCGAGCAATCCGAGGATGTTTTCAGGCCCTGAGCGGCCGCTTCAGCATTTGCCAGCTCTTCAGATACTACCAACAACAAAAACCCGGAGACCGGAAGTACAACGGTCTCCGGGTTTTTCCCATCCTCCACCCAGCCACAGTTTCTACTTCACCTCTTTCAGCTTTCCGGTCTTGACATCGAAAACGAAACCGCGCACCGGTATCGAAGAGGGGACCCAGGGGTGCGAGCGGATTTTGCTTACCTGGCGCCGCACGTTTTTGCCCGGATCGACGAACGCATGGAAGTGGCTAGGGGTCACCACCGATTTGCCCGATTCCTTGGCCAACCGGTCAAGCAAGTCTTCATCCTTGAAAGTGAGCATCCCGCAGTCGGTGTGGTTTATCACCATGAACTCTCGGGTACCGAGCAGGTAATGGCTGATCAACAGGCTGCGCAGCGCATCCTCGGTGACAATCCCGCCGGCATTGCGGATAATGTGCGCATCCCCGGTTTTCAAGCCGAGGATTTCTTCCACGGTCATTCGCGCATCCATGCAGGCCACCACTGCCAGCTTGCGGCCCGGCGGCATGGGCAGGTGCCCCAGGTCGAACTTCTTTGCATAAGCCAGATTGGCTTTCAGGGTTTCTTCGATTACGGACATGTGGCCTCCCGCGCTTAATGTTCACTTATTCTATCGATATGATAGAATAGATAATACAATATAAACGCGTGAGGCTCGTTTTTGTAGCATAAAAATGATTTTTATTCTCTTTTTCTTCACTTTAAGCTGGAGAGGGCGTCTGTAGTAATTTTAAATCCCGATTATCAGGATAACCCTTGCATTGGCTTTATTAATAATGCAAAAAGCCCCGGTTTTTCGTATTTTTCGAGATAATTTTCAGATTCGAAGGGTAACAAAAGCTAATCGATTGCGGGCTGGTGAGTTATTCGGAAGGCCTGACAAAGTGGTTTAAGCTGCTGCGCTTTGGTATGGTTTGGACTTGTAAGTTATTAAATATTATAAAGATACATTTTGCGGTAATCTGGCGGGAATATACCGGGAAGGCATTTAAGCGATTTTGAATTAACATCTTGTGACACTTTTCAAAAAAAATTGCCCCGAAAACTTGACAAAAGTCCACTTTATGGTATAATCGGCTCGTATCCAGCAAGGAGGTGCTTGAAAATCAATCAGTTAGCTCCAGGCTATTTACCGTCAAGGCGGTAAATCCCGGAAAAAACATACCCCGCGATAAACCCGCTCCACTTTCCTGGAGCGGGTTTTCGTTTTTTATCCCAGGCACAGTCCCTTCCTCCCGGCATGTTTCCGCAGCCCGGCAAGCTTACTCCAGCACCGCGACTTCATAGGTTTTAAGCTCCGGGACCAGCACCGCCCAACCCTGGCCATTTTTTGCGATCTGGAGAGCCAGAGGTTCGTGCTCAGGCGAGAGAAGGCTGGCTTTCTCCGGTTTCCATCCGCTCTCGGTCAGGACCACCTTTATCCGGCTTACCGGCTTGCCGGTCCGGTAGTTAACCAGATGCACCTGTCGCGAGGAGCCTTTTTTATAGTACTGGGCCGCCACCCAGGGCTCGGCATCGACTTGTACCGTGAAATCGCCGCCGCGGCAGAAAGCCAGCCCGGAGAGGAATTCCTCCCAGTTAAGGGGCCGGTACCAGTAGTCGGGCTGCACCTCATCGGCTGCGGCGGGAACTCTCGGGTCGGTTTCGAATTCCGGCAGATAAAAAACTCTTCCCCGGCCGAGAGTCATGCGCGCCGGCCGGCCGGGCTCTTTCAGCGGGTTTTCCAGGCCCAACAGCTTCCAGAAGCCATCCGCCCCATCCCGCGCCCTTCGCCAGGTATCACACGCCCCGGTACTACGGCCCACCACGGCCAGCCCGCCGCCGGAATCCACGTATTTTTTCAGCGCCTCGATCTCCTCATCCGCGAGGTTCTCCTGGCTGGCGAGCACCACCACCTTCCAGGCGGAAAGGCGGTCCCAGTCCTTGTCGAAAAGCAGACTGAAAGGGACCCGGCTCTGGATCAGGGCCTGCTCAGCCTGCACAGTGCCGAGGAAAGGCTTCCAGCCGCTGAAAGTCATGGACTCGAAATCGCGCATCACGCCGACATCATCCAGCTCCTCAAGGTCGCGGTACAGCGCCTTATGCTCGTTGAAGAAGCGGAGGAACGCGCGGTCCCGCGGCTTGCCATCCGGCTGCTCGATAATCGGCCAGCCGACATCCCCCAGGCACATCCGGTTGAAGGCCAGGGCCTCGGCCAGCTCCAGGGGATTGCTGTTGTAGCTGAAAAGTGCGTTGCCGAAGCGCCGGGCGAGCTTGTAGGAGCGGATTTTCGAGACCAAACGGTTCTGATCCGGGAAGTAGGCGGCCTGGTCCGGGTCCTCGCTCCAGAAGAAATCGCTCCAGGGGAGCAGCCGCGCATGGTCCATTCCATTGGTATAGGCGCTGTTCTGGCCCCAGAGCCCGTGCGGATTGAACTCCACGGCGGTCTCCGGGTTCAGCGCCCGGATATGTTCCGAGAGCTCCCGGATGAAACCGGCCAGCGCCTCGACCCGGAACATGATCCATTCCTGGACCAGGGGGTCGGTCACCGGCTCCATCGGACGGTTGGCTACCCGTGGCGGCCGGATACGCGAAAGGTCCTCAAATCCCAGGCGAATCTTGCGCAGCTCCGGAGCGTACTTTTTCTCCAGGTACTCGCGGAAAAGCTGCTGGATGTGCGGAGTATAGCCGGCATCCAGGGGGAACATTGTGTAAAAGTTATCGAAATGGATCAGGTCCATGCCGTAATCTTTTATCGCCAGGTAAACGGCCTTCTCGATCTGCGCCCGGTAGCCGGGGTGGGTGAAATCCGCCCGCTCGCGGAAGTACTGGTCGCCGTAGTTGATCGGCTCGCCGCGGTGGTCGCGCTGGACCCAGTTTTCCGCATCCGGTATCTCGGCGTAAAGTGTCTCCGAGAAGAGTGTGCTGCCGATATAGGCCCCGGAATACATCCTATGTTGTTTGAGGAAACCGGCCAGCTTTTTCGTATAGGCCAGGTCCTCCTGTTCGTGCTCCAGCCCCAGGCCCTTGTAGAAATGGGTGATCACCATATCGACCCCGGCCGCTTTCAGGGCTTCGACCGTGCTTTCCCGGTGCTCGAACTCATAGTGCGCCCGGTAGTCCCGCGGCACGTGGCCATTGCGGATGCGGAAACTCAGGGGCTCCCAGTTGCCGACAAAGCAGGCCCCCTCCTCGAGCCACCAGTGGGAATTAGCCGGCTGAGCCTCGGCAGCCCGGCAGAATCCATAAGAAAACAGCAGGCCGCAGAACAGGATAAAAGAAGCAGGCTTAGTAAAATTCATAAAGCGCCTCCGGGGGAGGTTTGCGATGGATCGTGTGCTGCCGCGCTGAATTACCGGGAAAGGGACTCATTCCGGCGCTTTTCCAGCCTTTTCCTGCTCGTCCAGCGCCCGGTTGGCCAGGGAGTCAGCCTGCGTGTTCTGTTCGCGCGGCACATGGATCGAGCTAAAAGCTTCGAGGCCCGCGGCCAGGGCCTTGGCCTCAGCATGCAGGGCGATCAGCTCGGGCGCTTTGACTTTATAGGTGCCATTGAGCTGGCAGACCAGGAGCTGGCTGTCCGCGCGGTGGGCCACCCTGCGTACTCCGCGCTCGAGAGCCAGTTTCAGGCCCTCGATGAGAGCGCGGTACTCGGCCACAT
>MFIX01000260.1:8660-14470 GCA_001780825.1 Candidatus Glassbacteria bacterium RIFCSPLOWO2_12_FULL_58_11
TCTGCCTCAGCAGGCCGCCGATAGCGGCCGGTCCCGGATTGCCCCGGCTGCCGCCATCGGTGAACAGCTCGACCTCCAAGCGCGGATCGAGTTTCGCCCCGGGGGTTCCTCCGGCCGGAGGTTTGCCGAACTCAGCCCAGCGGTATTTACCCGCGCGGACCGCAATTTTTCGAGGCAGGTAACAGCGGATTTTCAGCTCGAGGAGCGGCAGCAGCTCGCCCGCTGCATTTCCCAGGTCTTTTAGCTCTATTACCGACGCCGATACTCCGAGCACCGCAGCCAGGAACGCCTCGACGGCCTCGCGCCAGTTTTCGCCGGGTTTCAGCTCGATCCGGGGCGGTTCCCCGGCCGCGGAAGTGACCAGGCAGTGGCCCTCGGCCAGGATCTCCGGCCGGATAAAAACCTCGTAGGAAGCCAACGTAAAATTCCTCTCGCTAGGTTGGTATTGGGGTTCCGGGGCCTAATTTACCCCCGGAAGCTCGGCCTGGCAAGGCCCGGTTTGCCGCGCCTGAAAGCTCCTTGACCGGATTGCCCGCAGGCGTTACCTTGACTGTAGAGGTTCTGTCTGCTTGTGTAAATTATTATTTATCCGTTAGTTATAACAACACCAACGAGTTAGAAAGGCTACTCTTTCAGCTCTCAAATTTTGCAAGCTCAGCCAGAATACAATCCTTTCCTCCGGGCGCGAAAAACCGCCTTTATTCAGCCCTGTTTCGCACTCCCGGAGGGCCGTCGCCGGCAAGGAGAACCGGATGATCATCCCGGGAAATATTACCCTCCAATTATTCGTTCCCTTGTTTGTACTGCTTCTTTTCAGCCTTTCCTGTTCCGATATGCCGGGCCGGAAACCCTTCGCCTTCGGCCGGGAAAAGGAAATCCTGGTCATTTGCGATGAGACGGTCTGGGAAAAGTCAGAAAACGACCTGCGCAAAAAGCTCGAGGTGCCGGTCCACGCCGTACGCTGGGAACCGATTTTCGAGATCGCCCATCTGGAAGCTCAAAACCTGGGAAAGTACCAGGGATGGGACAAAATTGTCCTGATCGAGTCCCTGGAACATATGCAACTGCTTCCCGAGGTGGTCGGCGACAGCATGCTGAAAAAGATCTCCGAGGAAAAGGGCCTGTATTTCAACCAGGTGGATGTCTGGGCCAGGAACCAGCGGGTCGCCGGACTGGCCGCGCCGACCGATGACCTGCTCTACCCGTTGATTAAAGTGCACGGCGACCGGATTTTCCAGGGGTTCCTGCGCCAGCTCGAGGTTCGCGAGGCGGAGCTGATGTACCACAGCGGCAAGAATGTCGCGCTGGCTGATTCACTGCTGCAGAACTGCGGATTCTCGATAGTCTTGCCCGAGGTGTATGAGAAAATCCGGGCCGACTCGCTGCCGGAAAATGAAATGCTCTTTGTACAGCTCGATCCGGTGCGCAGCATTTTTATCACCTGGCAGGAAAATCCGCCGCCTCAGGAGACCAGCCAACCAGCCCTCGCCGCATATCGCGACAGCCGCCTGACCAAGCTCTACCCCGGCATGCTGACCGTGCCCGAGCGGGTCGACACCTCGACAGTCAGCGCCGGTGGAATCGACCGGCTTAGGGTTTATGGGGTCTGGGAAAACCGGGTGGAGATCAGCGGCGGAGTTTATATCAGCCAGATCATCGAAAGCCCGAAACAGAACCGGCGTTACTACATGGACTGCCTGCTGTTCTGCCCCGATTCCAAGAAGAACAAATACAGATATATCTTTCAGCTCGACCACATTATGGATAGTTTCGCCTTGCCGGAAAACGCCCGGCCGGATAAAGGAACAAGCTGAGAATTAATAGTGAAAGGACATCGACATCAATAGATTTGAGCCAACTGTAATTCTCGGTGGAGGTTGTAAGGATATTCTTCCATACATTCCAGATAACTATATGGATTTAGTAATTGCTTCACTACCTAATGCGGGTAGCCTGAAGGAAACTTACGAGGCAATCTTACCCAACAAGTATGTTGAATGGTTTTCGCTGATATCACAGCAATTGTTGAGAGTTCTAAAACAGACTGGCTTTTTTATTCTTAATTTTAAGGAACGGGTGGTAAATGGCGGGCGACACACCTGTGTATTAGCGATGTCTCTTGAAATGAAAAATCAAGCGTAACGGTGTATGAGGTTATTATGGAAATAATCATAAATATCTACTGTGATGAAAGCTGCCATCTACCCAATGACCGGCAGAAAGCCATGGTTCTTGGGGCGCTCTGGTGTTTCAGAGTCGAGGCCAAGGAGCATAACCAAGCCATTGCTGACCTCAAGGCAAGATATCACCTCTCGCCGTTTTTCGAAATTAAATGGACAAAGGTTTCGCCAGGCAAACTGGATTTTTATACGGATCTTATCAACTACTTTTTTAACAGCAGCACAATGGGTTTTCGGGCTTGGGTCATTCCAGACAAGTCAATATTGTCCCATGATGACTACAGTCAGACCCACGAGGAATGGTACTATAAGATGTATTTCTATCTTCTGCGGAATTTGATTTTCACAGACAGAAGATACCATGTTTATCTTGATGTCAAGGACACCCGTAGCAGAAAGAAGCTGCGAAAGCTGTGGGAGGTCTTAAGCAATGCAAATTATGATTTTTCCAGGGAAATAATCGAGAAGGTTCAGCACGTGCATTCGCATGATATAGGTCTCATGCAGTTGTCCGATCTTCTCATCGGTGCTGTTTCCTATCATGCCCGGGGCCTTTCGGGGAGCGCTGCCAAGAATGAGATAGTCCAGCTTATCAAGCAGAGAACCGGTATTAGCCTTACTCGCAATACGCTTCCAACCGAGCAAAAGTTCAATCTATGCGTATGGCGGCCAAATAATGGAGGGTATTGAAATGCCTTCCTGGTTGCCGGAATTAGTAAATGTTAGTCCATGGACACAAAGCACTTATGATATGCTGTATGAAATATTTTGTCGGGATATTCGCGATCATAATCTCCGGTACATCGGGAACCAAGTCTTAATTCTCCGAGATATTGAATACGGAAAGGAAGCTATTTTTTGGCATTTGACTACAAGAATTGTCAAAGTAAAAAAAATCCCCCGACGAAAACGGAAATTCTATCCAGAAGACCAGGAAATTGTTGCTGAAGAGAGATTGCCGGACTTACGTAGATGTGAGAGGCTGTCATGGATAAAGCCGTTGATCGAACATCCATGCGATCCAGAGATATTTGCTTGGGATTATCAAGAGGGCGATTTGACGATAAAAACCTATATCTGGTTTAAGGATGAGGAATTTGCCGTTATAATGAAAAAATACCCTAATGGGAGACAGCGGCTGATTACGTCGTTTTATATAGATAAACCGTACAAGCGGGAGGATTTTAGAAGAAAATACGAGAACCGCATTCAATAAAAAAGGTCTGCTCGGACGGCAGACCCATCTCCTTTGGCTCTTACACCCTGTTTGGGATGGCTAATGAGTATTTACATAATACAATTATCGGCTAGCATTTGTCAAGCCTTAATAGAAAGTGTTTGGAATTCATTGGGAAAGTCCAACTGTGGAGATTTAGAGAAAGAAATATTTCAAGTATCCTATATTTGAAAGCGCCATGGAAAAACCCTTCGTACACCTGCACAACCACTCGGATTACAGCCTGCTGGACGGGGCCTGCAAGACCGGACAGCTCGTCTCCCAGGCCGTCGGTTTCGGCATGCCCGCCCTGGCCCTGACCGACCACGGCAACCTGTTCGGGGCGCTCGAGTTCTACAGCGCGGCGCGGGACCAGGGGATCAAGCCGATTATCGGCATCGAGGCCTATATCACCCCCGGCGACCGCAGGGAGAAAAAAGCCCAGGAAGGCCAGATTTACCACCATATCACCCTGCTGGCGGAAAACCTGGAGGGCTACCGCAACCTGGTCAAGCTCACCAGCATCGGCTACCTGGAGGGGTTCTACTACAAGCCGCGGATCGACCTGGAGGTGCTCGAACAGCACCGCCGGGGCCTGATCGGCCTGAGCGGCTGCGCCAAGGGGATGGTCGCCGAGCCGATCTACAAAGACCGCTTCGACCAGGCCCTCGAGCGCGCGGCCGCGCTGCGCGACCTGTTCGGCAAGGACAACTTCTTTATCGAGATCATGGACCACGGCCTGGATATCGAGCGCAAGCAGATGCCCCGGCTGATCGAGATCGCCGGGAAGCTGGAAATCCCGCTGGTGGCCACCAATGACACCCATTACCTCTGCCGCGAGCATTCCGAGGCCCAGGACGCCCTGGTCTGCATCCAGACCGGCAAGGTGCTGGAGGATGAAAAGCGGCTGCGTTTCGCCACCCAGGAGCTGTACCTGAAAAGCCCCGAGGAGATGTACGCGGTTTTCGGGGACTACCCGGAGGCGCTGACGCGCACAGTGGAGATCGCGGAGCGCTGCAACGTGGAGCTGGAATTCGGGAAAAACTACCTGCCCGCTTTCCCGCTGCCCGAGGGTTACAGCGAGACCGAGCTGCTGGAGAAAATGGCCCGCGAGGGCGCAGTCCGCCGCTACGGCGAAATCAGCCCGAAGATCGAGGAGCGGCTGGCCTACGAGCTGGACATTATCAAGCGCACCGGTTTCCCCGGCTACTTCCTGATTGTCAGCGACCTGGTCAACCAGTCGCGCGAGATGGGCATCCCGGTCGGGCCGGGCCGCGGCTCGGCCGCGGGCAGCCTGGTCTCCTACAGCCTGGGGATTACCAATATCGACCCGCTCAAGTACAACCTGCTCTTCGAGCGCTTCCTCAATCCTGAGCGGATCAGCATGCCGGACATCGACATCGATTTCGGCGACCTGGAGCGCGACAAGGTGATCCAGTACGTCAAGCAGAAGTACGGCGAGGAGAGTGTCACCCAGATCATCACGTTCGGCACCATGGCCGCCCGGGCCGTGGTCCGCGATGTGGGCCGGGTGCTGGGCATGGCCTATGATGAGGTGGACGAAATCGCCAAGATGATCCCCAAGGAGCTCCATATCACTCTCGAAAAGGCCCTGGAGCGCCGTCCCGACCTGGCCGAGCTGGAGAAAACCCAGCCGCGGATCAAAAAGCTGCTCGAGATCAGCCGGGTACTGGAGGGAGTCAACCGCAACGCCTCGACCCACGCCGCCGGAGTGGTGATCGCCCCAGGGAAGCTGACCGATTATCTGCCGCTTTTCCGCTCCCAGCGCAGGGATGAAATCACCACCCAGTACGACATGACCTGGGTGGAGAAAATCGGCCTGCTCAAGATCGATATCCTGGGCCTGCGCACCCTGACAGTGATCCAGGACACCCTGAAAATGATCGAGGAGCAGTTCGGGAAGACAATCGACCTGGACAACCTGGAGCTTACTGATCCGGAAACTTTCGAGATTTTCGCCAACGGCGAAACTGTGGGCATCTTCCAGTTCGAGTCTCCGGGGATGCGCGAGTACCTGCGCAAGCTCAAGCCGGAGGCGATCGGCGACATTGTCGCCATGAACGCGCTCTACCGCCCCGGGCCGATGGAGATGGTCGATGATTTCATCAACCGCAAGCAGGGCCGGGTCCGGGTCGAGTACCATCACCCGCTGCTCGAGCCGATCCTTAAAGAGACCTACGGCGTGATGGTGTACCAGGAGCAGGTGATGCAGATCGCCTCCGAGATGGGCGGGTTCACCCTGGGCGCCGCGGACCAGTTGCGCCGGGCAATGGGCAAGAAGAAAAAAGAGGTGATGGAGCAGCAGAAGGAAAAGTTCCTCGCCGGCGCGGCAGAGCGTAAGATCGACCGGCGGGTGGCGGAGACGGTTTACGACCTGATGGCCAAGTTCGCCG
>MFIX01000261.1:0-4592 GCA_001780825.1 Candidatus Glassbacteria bacterium RIFCSPLOWO2_12_FULL_58_11
AGCCGGGTGATGCAAGTCAAGCGGGGTGTAATCTTTCGCCCCGGGAGTCTAAGGCAATTGCCTGCAGCCTTGCCTGGCTTATAGTACGATTTACGTTAACTAAAGAAGTATCCCTTGTCCAGCCGCAGCCATGAGCAGGACCACTATCCAGGAGGATACTTTCCAGAACTCCAGCAAGCCCAAAGCCAGCAAGGCCATAGCCACATCCCAAGGGCTTTTAACTCCCTCTGTGATCACAGGGGAATACAGGGCCGCGAGCAGCACGCCGACAACGGCCGCGTTCGCTCCTCGTAAGGCCGCCTGTGTCCAGGCCTTGGAGCGCAGCCGGTCCCAGAACGGTAAGACACCCCCGACAAGCAGCCATGCCGGAAGGAAGGTGGCAAAGAGGCACCAGACGCCCCAGATCCAGGCAGCGGAACCAGCGGTCATGACGCTTCCAAGGAAGCCGGAAAAAGTGAATAACGGACCTGGGATTGCCTGGGCGGCCCCGTAACCCGCCAGGAACTGGTCATCGGTCACCCAGCCGTGAGGAACCACCTCGGCCCTCAAAAGGGGAAGCACGACATGCCCGCCGCCGAATACCAGGGAACCGGCGCGGTAGAAGCTGTCGAAAACCGCGACGGATTTGAGACCCGTTGCTGTAGCGACGATTGGAGTCGCTGCCAGGAACAAAAGAAAGACAATCAAGGCAGAAGCCGCGGCAAGGTGAGTCCGGAAGCCAGCTTTCTCTGCTTGTACCGGGGCCTGGATCGTCCTGTGGTACAAACACCAGCCGGCGGCCGCACCCGCAGCGATGACGCCAATCTGGAAGAGCGCGCCGGGAAAGGCAAGAAGCAATGCCGCGGACATCAAGCAGATCGATACCCTGTTCCGGTCAGGACAAAGGTTCCGTCCCATCCCCCAGACAGCTTGCGCAACGACAGCCACTGCGGCCAGCTTTAACCCATGCAGCCAGCCCGCCCCCTGAAGGTCGCCGGCAGCCGCGACACCATAGCCGAAGGCGATCATTATCAGGGCGGAAGGTAAAGTGAAGAAAAAAGATGCGGATATTGCGCCGGCAAGGCCGGCGCGCCGCATGCCCAGGGCGAATACTACCTGGCTGCTCGCCGGTCCGGGCAGAAACTGGCACAGCGCCACCAGGTCGCCATAAGCCACATCATCCAGCCAGCGGCGCTTCTTCACAAACTCCGCCCGCAGATAACTCAGGTGGGCGACCGGACCGCCAAACGAGATCAGGCCAAGCTTCAGGAAAGACCCGCAGACTTCAGCCAGCTTCCGAGAACTGGCTGGGTTTCCATTCATTTCAGTCACAAGGCGAATATCTTCCTTTCGAGGCAGGCTCAGGCTAATCTACCGATTTTGAGTCAGAGGCGGATTTTAGGTTTCCGGCAATCATATGGTCAAGCGAGAGGAAACCCGCCCCGGTAATCACCAGGAAAAGGCAGCCGAGCCACATACAGAAATCCGTCCGCGCCTCGTGGGCCATGCTCCAGAACCCATAGCTTTTCAGAGACGGCAGGGAAAAAAGCCAAAATCCCCTCCCGAGAAGGATGGGTACTTTTGTCGAGATAATCGCCACTGAGATGTTAACCAGGAGGATCAAGGCGGCGGGCCTGGCAAGAAGGCCAAGCAGCACCAGCGAACCGGCCACTATCTCGACTGCTCCCACGAAAGGCCCCATGACTTCCGGCCAGGGGATGCCGATTTTGGCAAACCGGCCCGCGCCCAGCGCAGCGGGGAAAAGGAATTTCTGGATGCCTTCCGACAGGAAAACCGCTCCCACAAGTATGCGAATCAGGACTGTGGCCGTGGGGGCGCGTGAAAACATACAGCGTCGCAAGAAAGGTTTCATAAAAGTTCACTCCTTAGGCGTGAACTGAGCCAGATCGAAAATTCCCAGGGATTTTTCGATTGCCGCAACACGATCCACCATGGTATCGAAACCGTCCTCGCCGAACAGTTCGTGCTCCTTATCTTCGAACTCCTCGCCCAGAGAGTCGTATTCGTTGGAGCTGACTATCCCGCGAAAGGCCGGAAACAGCACTGTGTCCTCTCGAGCCTCGTGCGGAGAGTACATCCGGATGAACTTTTGCAGCGAATCAGACAATTCGCGTCTGGAGTCCGGATTTTTGAGCGCCCCTGAATTCGAGAGCCGCAGCGTCGTATCGGTCAGCCGTCTACCGGCCCGGTGTTGCTCGACCAGGATATCGACCAGCTCGACCAGCTTGTTTGCCTTGCGGAAGCGCGGGAAAAGGAAGTCCTCTTCGAGTTTTTCGTGGTAATCCTCGATAAACGAGCGGATGATTCCCGCCGCATTGGCCAGGGCCTCGGGAGGCAGCTCCTCTCCGGCATGCAGACGGCGCAGTGTTTCCTCGTAAACCAACATCACGCGCTTGAGAACGCCATGCTCGCGCATCAGGTCTTCGGCGGGAGAAACCTCCTCCTCGCCATGCCCACCGGAAACTGTTTCGGGACTGCCATGCGCTACCCCGGCTGTACCCGCGAGCGCCAGAGCGGTTCCCGAGGCAAGTACCTTGAGGAACTTTCGGCGATCACTGCTTTCAAAACTTCCTTTATTTAAAACAGACATCACAACCTCCTGTCTGAGGATGTTTACGAAACAGGCCAGGCCCAGACTGTAAGCACCGCGCTGAACAAGAGCGCCACGCCCGCGAGTCCAGCCTTAGCCGCGATTGCCGTTTCCGCTCAGCCATTCGCTGTGTTCTACTGCTTTTTCGGATGTTGGCAGAGGGATTTGCTCCTCTTGCGTCAAGCAAGCATCTTCAGGGCAAGGCATATTAAGCCATTTATCTCTTTAGTGGTTATCAATTTGGGGCCTCTTTATCATTTACATGCACCAGGTTGTAGCGGCCCAAAAGCGCAAACCCCAAGGTACCGACGATCCCGAAGACGAAAGCAGTTATGAAGTTTGTCTGCGGGCTGATTTTCCAGAGAAACGCGCCGCCCAGGGCAGCCACTGCTACAATAACGTCCCGGATCAGATAATACAGCCCGAACATGCCCGCCTTACAGTTGTCCGGTGCCAGGTCCATGATCAGGGCTTTGCGGGTTGGCTCGCCGAACTCCTTGAGCCCGCGGAGGATAAATGCCACCACCAGCCACTCGAAGGCGCGGCTGAACTGGAGCACGAGGGGGAAAAGAGTAAAAAAGACGAAGGTAATGAGGACAAAGGGCTTCTTAGTGCTCCGGTCCGCCAGGAAGGCCACCGGGATATAAACCAGCACCGCCGTGGCCATCTCGATGGTGGTCAGAAGACCGAACTGAACGGCCGATACCGGCTCGGCTATGGTCTTCATGCACCAAACCACCACGAAGGCATAGGGGATCTGCTCGCAAAAACGCACCAGAATGTCGGTGACCAATAGCCCCTTCATGGCCGGATTCATCAACCGCAACAGCTTCAGCGGGTTCCTTTCCGGCATCAGGCCGAATGCGTCCGCCGTGGTCTTTGCGTCAGGTTTATCGTCCTCGATCAGGCGCTGCTGCAACACCAGAGCCGCCGCCGCCAGGAACAGGGCCGCCGCAAAGGCCAATCTCACTCCGTTACGCTCACCCCACACACCGATAAAAATGCCGCCGATCACCGGACCCAGCGCCATGGGGATTCGCCGCACCAATGAATGCATACTCACCCCCATGGTGCGTTTGTTTTGGGGCAGAACTCTGTACAGCAGGCTCATGGCGGCAGGCTGCGAAATTGCCGACCAGGAGATGAAAAGCACCGCGCCGGCCAGCACCGCCTGCCAGGCGGGGATCAGGATCACCAAGGCGAATCCGGCCATGGCCACCAGGTTGAAGACCAGCAGGGCCCGCTTGGTGCCGATCCGGTCGGAAAGATAACCCCCTGGAAAGGAGTAGAGGGCCGATAGCAGGTTGTCCATGGCTTGCAGCAGGCCGATGGTCAACGCGCTGCCCCCCAAGGCCATCAGGTAGATGGGCAGAAAACGTTCAGCCATATTCTCGCCCATGCCCACCAGTACCACCATAACCAGCACGCCCATGGTGCTGCGCTGCAGACCAAGAAAGCGGGAGAGCCGGGAGGCGCGAGTTTCTGTGGTTCCTTGCTCTACCATAACTTTTCCTTTAAGATTCGCTCCTGGCCACATCCAGACAGCACCAAGCGTAGAGGGCATCATAGATCTCCTCCTCGCCATGCCCACTGGAAACTGTTTCGGGACTGCCATGCGCTACCCCGGCTGTTCCTGTGAGCGCCAGAGCGGTTCCCGAGGCAAGTACCTTGAGGAACTTTCGGCGATCACTGCTTTCAAGACTTCCTTTATTTAAAACAGACATCACAACCTCCTGTCTGAGGATGTTTACGAAACAGGCCAGGCCCAGACTGTAAGCACCGCGCTGAACAAGAGCGCCACGCCCGCGAGTCCAGCCCTGGCCCCGATCAAAGATTCAGGGGGGACCTGCCGCGACCAGCGCCAGGCCTTCCAGGCCATCAGGAAGATCAAAGGAACCATCACCCAGCCCAACAGGGAAATACCTAAAAGTCCGGCAGGCGTGGCCAAAGAGTGCTCCGCAAGCCGCTGAAAAGTGTCGAATCCACGCGGGTCCCGGACAGC
>MFIX01000261.1:4689-13717 GCA_001780825.1 Candidatus Glassbacteria bacterium RIFCSPLOWO2_12_FULL_58_11
AGCAGTGTTTTGAGGCTGCCGCGGTGGCCCATCAGGTAACCGGAACCGGCGATCAAGCCCCACACTACCAGCGGAAACAGGACCAGGAACCATAGTGCCTCGAACCAGCCGAAGTTTACTGAAGGGAAAAAGTTGTTCAGCCATTCGGGAAGGGCGTGGAAAAGGTGGTCCAACCACTTGACCTCACCAATCAGCTCGTGGGAGACAAACCCGAGAGCGACCATCACGAACGCGGCTTCGTAGGGAAGCAGGAGCGGCTTACGGCGCACCGGCGCGCCTGGATCAACCAGCCCGACCCCCATGTTGTGGTAAGGACAGACTTTGGCGCACTGGAGGCAGAGCACGCATCCATCGGACGGGCTGCGACGGAATGGAACGAGCAGTGACGGGCAGCTTCGCTTGTCGAAATTCCAGCGGTTCTCAGGCCGGATACAATCCTTGGTCAGGCAGTTTTCACAGACAGATGGATCGCGAGCCTCAAGCTGGACCGGTGTAAACCGCCCGTACACTGAGAGCAGTGCGCCTGCCGGACAGAACGAGCGGCAGAAAGAGCGCGGATCACGGAAAACCAGGCCGGTCAACAGAGCGCCTGCAATCAGCACGAGCAGGAAAATGGACGTATAGTGCGGAACGCGGTGGATGGAGAAACCCGCGACCAGAATCTGCAAGATGAGATATAAAACGACAATGAACCAGCCTGCTCTAAGGAATTTACCAAGCCTGGCCCGCTTCCAGCCGGCTCTGCGTGCAACAGCTTCTCCGGCGCGGTTCACCAGCTCCATCGGGCAGACCGTGCACCAGGCCCGGCCGAAAGCGAGTGCCACCGCGATCATCCCCGGCCACCACAGTCCCCAAATGACCAGAGTGGTCAGATTAGTTTTGCGCAAAACCAGCAGTTCATTGGCTTCCATTCCCAGGCCGAGGCCAAGACCGTTAAACGCCAGCCAGGCGACTGCGATCAGGGCCACGGCCTGAAGGGCAACCGGGAACGCAGGCGCCATGACAAGGGAACGCACAGGTGCAAAGGAAAGAAGATTCAGCTTTATCCGGGACTTATCACTCATTCCGTCTCCTTTTCATCTTCACCGAGCACAACCTCGCGGTAGAGCTCTTCCGCTTGTTTGCGCAGGAGATCCAACACCTCCTGACCCTTTCGGGTCATAGAATATTCCTTGCGGGCGCGCAGTCCACCGTCCGGATCAGTAGTGCACTTAAGCCAGCCGCGCTCTTCCATCCGGGCCAGCAGAGGATAGATAGTCCCGGGGCTGACATCGTAGCCATGACGGCGCAGCTCCTGAATCATCCACTGGCCGATCACAGGTCGCTCGGAAGCATGGTGCAGCACGTGAACTTTCCAGAACCCGAGAAGTATCTCCCGCTGCAGAGCTTTCATATCAAATGAGTTCATGGTTCTCTCCAAGTTATTACGATTATCATAATCGGATATCGTAATAATGTCAAGTTCATAATCCCCATTTTTATCTCTCTATCCAAGTGATGCATAAAGTTTGATATTGAATGGTTCCAAAAAAATCGGATATTTTTGGCCCGCGCCATCCTGCAATATATCCCAAATTGTTCGAGTCTGAGAATGTAAAAATAAAAGGTCTCAGGCAATAATTGACTGAGACCTTGGCAGGGTATATCCCGGTAAGAAACGAAAGGCGGAGCTTATAATATCTTGGTCAGGGTGATTGTCGTCATATGTCCCTGGGAGTGGTCCTTGGCTCCGAACTCCCACACGGCGCGCACGCTGACAAACAGTTTCGCCGGCAGGACAAACCGGCTCACCTCCGGTCCGATTGCATAAACCCGGTCGTGTACGCTGGTGTCCCAGTTTACATCCGCCCCGCTGTCATCGGTGAGCTGCCACTGTCCATAACCGCTGAGACCGATATCCCAGAACTTGGCTACGTTTTTACCCAGGCCCCACTCGAGAACCAGGTCCTGCCCCGGCTTGACCTTGGTCTCGCCCTTTTCGCTGTTGATCTCGTAGCGGCCCAGGAGAGACAGGCTCCAGGTCTTTTGCGGATCCAGGTATTGGGTGGTCCCGAAGGTGAGCAGCGTGGTCCAGAAGTCCTGGCCTGCCGAGGCGGGCTGAGTTTTATCGTACTGGCCGGTCGGGGTGTAGAAGCTCAGTCCGAAAGCCGCATCGCAGCGCGGGCGGTGCCAGGAGAGCACGAACGGCTCGAGGTAGATATCGCCGAGCTGGAAGCGGTTGTCCTTGAGACCCAGGGCGCCGATCTTTAGATCAGTGCGGATCAAAGGGACCAGTATATCCATGCCGAAATCCGCGCCGAGGATCTTCTTGTCCGTGATCCAGATCAGACGGTTGGCCATGGCGTAAACGCTGACATCGAAATTGACCGGCAGCTCATCACCCTTGCGGTCCATAAGCTTTTCAGCGCCGTAGAAGGCGTTATACCAGCGGAAATAAACGCCCGGCGGGGGCAGGCTGGAGCCTTTGATCCCCTCGACACCGGGCACATAGTGGCCCTTTTCGGCTTGGGCGAAAAGCAGCGAGCTTGAAGCTGTCGCCAGCATGAGAATGAAGGACAGGATTGCAGTAGATTTGCGCATGGAGAGCACCTCCTCAGGAACGGTTTGTACAGCGCGTCCGGCTTACGCCGGAAGAATTTATGTATCAGTAATATTGAATAGCCTGCGCAGGTGCGCACTCGGCTGGCAAAGTATGAATATTCAAACGCTCCTTTTAAGTTCGGCTGAGGTTTTCATTTTGCGGCCCCGGCGGGTTTTCTCAGGCTCGGCGGGGGCAGGGAGTCCGGCACACCGCACTCATAAGTCTTGCCTTCGAGCTTCTTGATATAATCCTCCCGGGCTGCCTGGCGCAGCTTGGGCTGGGTGAGCAGGTCGATTCCGGCCCCGGCGAGCACCTTGGAGGCGGCCAGCATGCCCTTGAACCCGACCGCGGATCCGGCGCAGGTGACTACCTGCCAGGAATGCCCAGTCCCGCCCTTGGCCGAACAGGCCGTGGTGATCCTGCCGTAGGGCACGATCCAGCTCACATCCCCGTCATCCGTGGAGCCGCTTTCCCACCGCCATTTGTCCGGCGGGACAATCTCCAACTTGGTGATTGTAGTGTCCAGCGGCACGGAATCCGGCTTGGCAAAATTTTCGCTCAGCTTGCGGGCGAACTCCCAGTCCTGGGCATCGAACACCGGCGGGCCGACCTGCTGGAGGTTCTCCTGCAGCAACTGAGCCAGCGGGTCGTTGAGCAGGACCTCGCGGCAAGTGGAGAGCAGCTCTTCCTCCCCGGTGGTCCGGGTCATCACAGCCGCCGCCCCTGCGATCTGGCGCACCCATTCGAGGATCGGCTTCTGCTCCTCGGTGCGTCGCGCGCGTACATAGTACCAGACCTCGGCCCTGTCCGGCACGACATTCGGCGCACCGCCGCCGCTCGTGATCACGTAATGGACGCGCGCTTCGTCGATGATATGCTCGCGCATAAAATTCACCCCCGCGTCCATCAGTTCCACCGCATCCAGGGCGCTGCGGCCATCCTGCGGGTCGCCGGCGGCATGGGCGGTTTTCCCGTGGAAGCGGAACTTGATTGAGGTCATAGCCAGGGAACTGGCAAAAGTGACTGCATTTTCGCTGCCCGGGTGCCAGCCGAGCATCACGTCCACCCCGCCGAACACGCCCGCGCGAGCCATGTACACCTTGCCGACCAGGGTTTCCTCGGCCGGGCAGCCGAAAACTTTTACGGTGCCGGGAATTTTATTCAGGAGCATGGCCTCTTTTACCCCCAGGGCGGCGAATGCGCTTCCCGTGCCCAGCAGGTCGTGCCCGCAGCCGTGGCCGGGCTGGCTCTCTTTCAACGGCTTGCGTACCGGTGAACCGGCCTCTTGGCTCAAGCCCGGGAGGGCGTCGAACTCGGCCAGGTAGCCCAGGATCGGCCCCTCGCCGTTGCTGAAAGTCGCTACCCAGGCAGTCGGCAGGCCGGCCACTCCATGCTGGAGGGTAAACCCGTGGCTTTCCAGGAAATCCGCCAGCCGCTTGCTCGAATAGAATTCCTGCTCGCCGATCTCCGGGTGCTCCCAGATGTCCCTGGCGCAGGCGATCGCCTCCTCGCGGGCGCTCTCCTGCCAGCTCCAGGCGGCGGCCTTGTTTCTATCCGGACGAGCGGCCGCAGCGGACCCGGCTGTGAGCATAGAAAAGACAATGGAAAGCACAATCAGGTTTTTCACGGCCTTCCTCCTTTATAAATAGTCACATTTCGTGCCTTGGAACCCCCATATTACCCGACCGGGAAAGGGCTGTCAAGGAATAGGCCAGGCAGCCCGGTCCAGGCGACAGCGGAAAGACCGTCACAAGCTCGGGAAAGCTGGATAACCGGAGGATCACGGATTATCTTTAGCTGGAAGAGCGTGAGGATAGGCGCTCCATTCAATGACAGGGAGAGCCGCAGGATGTATGACCGAATCGTGACCCATGATGACTTCGACGGGGTGCTGAGCGCCGCCCTGACCGGCTATTTCCTCGAGATCGAGAACATCACCTTCGCCGGCCCCGGCGATATCGCCGAGGCCCGCCTCTCCATCGGCGGCCTCGATGTAGTCTGTGACCTGCCATACCCCTTGAGCTGCGGCATGTGGTTCGACCATCACGAGGCGAACCTGGAGGATGTGGCCCTGCGTGGAGTGGATGAAGCCTCTATCCCGGGTCTGCGCTTCCCGGCCCCGAGCTGTGTCCGGGTTGTCCTCGAGTTTTTCGGCCGGGAGTTCGAGATCGACCCGGAACTCGAGGAAATGGCAGAGGCCGCGGACCGGATAGATTCTTTCGCCTATCAGTCGATCGAGGACTGGCGCGCCGCGCGGCCGGAGAACGATATCGATGCCGCGATCAAGCTCAAGGCGGGAAGGCCGGGAGAGCGCAGGGACTTTCTGCGCTGGCTGACACTCACTCTGATGGATGAGAGCCTTCCAGCCGTCGCGGCCCGGGAGGAGGTGGCCGGGCGGGCGGATATGTTCCGGGCCGAGGAGGAGCAGATGCTCCGTCTGATCGAGAAGCACCTGGCCTACCTGGATCTGGAAAAGCGGATAGTTCTGCTCGATTTCTCTGGCCACAACCGGCGGGTCAAGGTGCTCAAGAACCTGGCCCAGTTGCTGGCCCCGCGCGCTCTGGCTGTGCTCGAGGTCAACAGCCTTTTCAACCGCGAGGTCAAGACTAATGACCTGGGCTTCTCGATGAGCCTCACCATAGCCGGCGGACAAGAGGCGGTCCGGCGCGACCTGGGGGAAATCATGCGCGCGCTCAATATCGGCAGCGGCCATGCCGGCGCGGCCAGCGGAACGCTGCGCTCAGGCTCGCGGGAGGAGATGCTCAGGGGCAAGGAGCGCACGCTGCAAGCGGTCCTGGCGCAGTGGGAATTGCAGGGGAAGAGTTGAAGAGCGCTGAAATATTCCTACATGCGGTGCAGATACACGCCTCTACCGGATTAGCTCAGTTCACCAGGCAAGAGTTAACCGACCAGGGTGGCCAGCTTGGCCAGGACCTCCCGGATCACCGGCTCCGGCACCCGTTCGACAAATACCGCGTTCCGGGCCAGCCAGTCACAACTTTTGACATGGTCGGCCAGAACGACCCCGGAGGTAGTCAATCCTCCGGGCAGGGAGACCTCGAAGGGATAGTCCTTGCGGTCATTTGTTATCAGGCAGAGCAGGACCAGGCCCGCCTTGCTGTTATAAAGCCCGGGCGAGACTACCAGGGCCAGCTTGTAACCGGTCTGCAACGGGCCGGCCTGGGGATCGGGATTGAGCCAGATAATATCGCCCCGGTCAGGGGACCAGCTTTTCACGCTTACCATAGCTCATGCCCAGCCGGAGCGCTGCCGGCAAGCTCCGTGTGGACATTTTTCCGGCTGACTCTGGCCAGCAACCCCTTAAGCGTGTATGCCGGAGCGGCCGGAGTAATAAGGAGCCGGTTCCCCTTGATCCTGAATTCGACCGCGGTGTCCTCTCCCAGGCCCAACTGAGCGACCACCGCTTTAGGCAGGCGGAGGCCCAGACTGTTGCCCCACTTCTTGACTTTACCCCGGAGCACCATTTCAAGTATCCTCAAAAAAGAAAAAGTATATACATTGTATAAAGCACAATATACAATGTATATACATCGGGACGTTTTGTCAAGCTTTAAGGCCGTACTTTAGAATTACCCCATTTCGGCTTCCACCCGCACCACGCTCCCTTCCGGAGCGAATGGCACAGTCCGGCCCTCGATCTCCCGGCCATCCACCCGGAGACATTTCACTCCGTGCTCTACCCCCGAGGGGTTCTTCACCGTTATGGAATAATGCGCGCCGCGTAAGACCCGCGTGACACTGAATTCCTTCCAGCCAGGCACCGAGGGCTCGATCAACAGGCCTCCCAGAACCGGCCGCACTCCCAGGATATACTGCTGGGCGGCCCGGACAAACCAGCCCGCGCTGCCGGTCAGCCAGCTGTTGCGCGCCCTTCCCACCTTATGGAATGGCTCCTGGGCGATATGCTGGCTGTAAACATAGGGTTCGGTCTCGTGGACTTCGGCAATCCGGCTCTTGGTCGTCGGGGCCAGGCGAATGTAGTAATCGTATGCGCGGCCCCCGCGGCCCAGCAGGGCCTCGGCCACCACAGCCCAGCTGGCCGCGTGGCAGAAAATTGAACCATTTTCCTTGTGCCCGGGCAGAACGATACTGATCGAGCCCCAGCGCGGGTCGTAGTCCGGGTAGGGCGGATCGAGCAGCGCGACCCCATGCTCGCGGGCCAGGTACTTGTGCACGCTGTCCATGACTGCCAGCGCCCGCTCGCCCTCGGCTACACCGGAGATCACCGACCAGGCCTGGGGCTCCAGGAATATCGATCCAGGGCTGACCGCTTGCCCGCCGATATAGCCTCCGCCCTTGAGCAGGATCCGGCGGTACCATGCGCCGTCCCAGGCCGCCTCATTGACGATACGCTTGATTTCCGCATAACGGGCGCGGCAGAGCGCGGCCAGCTCAGTCCTGCCGATAAATTCGGCCAGTTCGGCCAGCTCCCGCGCCGCGGCACAAAACAGCATGGCGTTGAACACGCTCTCACTCTCCATGGCCCCCGGATTGAGCCCGTCGTTCCAGTCCGCATGGCCGGTCTGGGGCAGGCCGTGCTCGCCGCGCAGCCGCCAGGTGGTGTCCAGGGTCAGGGCCAGGCGCTCGAGCAGGGTCTGTTTCTCCGGTGTGTCCCAAAAGGCGACCAATTCCCCGAGGATGCCGGTGTCCCCGGTCTCCCGGATGTACTGTCCGGCCGAAAGCGGCAGCCAGAGATGGTCATCGTAAAAATCTCGGCCATCCCCCTCGCGCGTGAGCGGGAAATAGTTGTGCAGGGCGATCCCGTCCCGGTGGATGCAGCCGGCCAGCAGCAGCAGGCGCTCGCGGGCCAGCCCCGGCTCCAAGTGGCAGGCGCCCATGATATCCTGCAGCGTGTCCCGGAAGCCCAGGCCGCGGCCGGCGCCCCACTCATAGGAGGAGATCGAGCGCGAGAGCCGGGCGGTGATATAAGAATTGTACTGGTTCCAGGTGTTGGCGCAGGTATCGAAGTCCTCGCGTGCCGGGGTGCGGGCGTGGAAAATCTCCAGCCGCTTTCTCCACTGCGCGCGGACCGCCTCCAGCGCACCTTTCAGCCCCTCCAGATCATCCGCCGCGGAAAGGCATTCCTGCAGCTTTTCCTCGGTTTCGCCATAGGCCAGCACGAAGGCAAATTCGACGCTACCGCCCGGCGGAAGTGCCCACTGGTGGGTCAGCCCGCAGAGCGGCCAGTCCCCCGGCCCCGCGAAATTAGTGTCTTCGCCGGTCTCCAGCACACGGGGGTTCGACTCGCTACGCCAGATATCGCCCAGGAACTGCTGGCGTTCGGCGTTGTATCCCGCCGGCGGATGGGAGGACCTGAACCCGGCATACTGACGGACCCAGACCATGTTGTCCAGCCCGGTCCCGACATCATTGTAGCTGTGATGGACTATCGTGCCATTGTCGTAGTAATAGCGGCTGCACTTGGGGCAGTTGTCCAGGTTGAGCAGATCGCGCAGGGTGCCCCAGAAATTGAACTCGGCATAGGAATAGCTGCGGAGCGTTCTCTCGGAGGGTCCGGTGTTGGTCAGGCGGACCAGCCAGACCTCGGCCGGGCGGTCCGGCAGAACGAAATAGGTGATCTGCGAGCCGATACCATGATAGCCGGCCTGAATGCGCTGAGTGTTGAGTCCCACCCGGCAGCGGAAGCTGAACTCGCTTTTCGGCTTGGGCACGGGCGACCAGGTGGCGGACCAGTACTCCCCGGACTGCTGGTCGCGCAGATAAAGCCAGCGGCCCGGTCGGTCGGCGGGAACCGAGTTGAAACGGTAGCGCAGCAGCTTGCGGTCTTTGGGGCTGAGGAAAAAGGAGGTGCCGCCGCCGGTGTGGCTGATCAGCGCGCAGTAGCCGAGATCGTTGATCAGGTAGTTGTACCACGGCTGCGGGGTGTCCGGGCGAGTGATAACGTACTCGTGCTTTTCCTCGTCGAAATAACCGAACGGGCCCTCGGCGATCTCCATCGCGGCTCCTCGTGTATCAAAATTTATATATTCGTTATCGCCTGAATCTCCTTGACGGCCGGCCGGGCCGGAAAGGCAAAAAATAATATATAGCCGGCCTTCAGACAGCGCAAATGAATCCACCGGCGCCTTAGCCTCCTTCACCACCCCTGGCCGCCTACTAGGGCACGACTTCCGGGAGAGCCAAAAGCATTGCGCCGTTTTTAATCGACAGTAGATTTGAAATTAAGGGCCGCTTATAGGCATGCCTTTTGCGTTTAAGGTGCCTGCCGGGCTAAAAACTGTCAAATATTTGAGAGTCCGGTTTCTAAATGTGGGGTTATAAATGCTGAGTCGCAACTTCAAATTTAGCCTGCTGTTCCTTATGACCTTCGGGGTGGGATGCCTTTTGGCCCAGTCCGTGGCCGGCTCTGCGGAGGCGCGGCTGACCGCGTCTCTTGACTCCCTGTCCGGGCAGCGGGATTCGGCT
>MFIX01000261.1:13731-14711 GCA_001780825.1 Candidatus Glassbacteria bacterium RIFCSPLOWO2_12_FULL_58_11
CTCGCTGCGTGCGCGCAGCGAGGCTCTGGCAGCCGAGGTCGCCCGCTACAAGGAAAGCCAGGAGAAGGATTATTCGACTCTCGCCCAGTACCGTCTTGAGGCCGGCCTGCGGCGCAGCCAGGCGCTGGCGGACAGCCTGGATTCGCTTAACGGGATTATCGAGGGTTGCGAGAGGAGCCTGGCCTCCAAAAGGCTGGCCGCGGTCTCCCGCGCCACCGCCGCCCTGGATTCGCTGAGCCGCGCGCTCGAAGCAGTCAAAGATCGAAAGCAGCGCGAGTCGCTGCTTAAGAGGATAGAGGAGCTTACCGCCTGGCGGAGCGGCCTGATCCGCTACAGCCTCAAGCCGTTGCCGCCTCCCGGAGGCGCCGGAGCAGACTGGAGCCTGGACCGGCTCTCGCAGGCAATCCGGATCACCGACCAGGATTCGCCCGAACAGATCCTGGAAAAAGCTGATTTCCTGGCCGATATGGCCGCCCGGTGGTCGCGCTCGCTGACCGTGCTGGAGGCCAATATCAAGCGCCTGGATGAGGAAAAAGCGATCCGCACCCGGCTCGGCGAATTCGCCCAGGAGCTGTCCCTGTTCGATGAGACAGGCTTGTCCAGCCGGGCAGGAGTACGGCCTGAGCAGTCCGGCGAGCGCGGTACCGCGACGCCGGTGGACAATGGAAGCGGGTTTTCCAAGTTCACGACAAGCGGAGTTCTCGAAGAGCTCCCGGCGCTCGACCAGGAACTGAGCAATCCCGAGACCCAGCTCTACCTGCTGCAGAATCTGGAACATCTCTCGCTCGATGACCTGGAAGCGGCGCTTGGCCGTCTGGATGGGCAGCGTGATTCGATACGGGTAAATTTGCGGCTCCTGCAGGACCTGGAGCGTGAATTCAGGAGCCGGGCCGGCCGCTCCGACCAGCAACAGGAGGAAGCGCCCCGAAAGTGAGCCTGATCCATCATTTCCCCCCCATCGGAATGCTTTCAGCGGCCCT
>MFIX01000262.1 GCA_001780825.1 Candidatus Glassbacteria bacterium RIFCSPLOWO2_12_FULL_58_11
CACTTGCCGAGAGCACTTCCCCGTTGCGCACAAAGCTTTCCCAGCGCAAATCATAGTTGTCGATTAAGGTGCGCTTAAGGTCCTGATTGCCGGTAAAAATCAGGTCATTCACAAAATCGAAGGAAGAATAGGGAGCCATCTCCCGGAAAGTGGGCCGGGCCAGCGAGCGGCCATAAGCCAGGCGCAGGTTTGTCTTGTCATTGAGCAGGTACACAAAATTGGCCGCGGGCAGGTAGTCCACCTCGGAAATATCCCCGCGCCTCAGGCTTTGGTCACGGCTTATCACCTGGAGGTCCGTTGTCTCCAGCCGGACGCCGCCGATAAACTGAATCTTTTTAGTCAGCGGCAGCTCGGTCATGACAAACGCGGCGGCGACATTCTGGGTGCCGTCATAGTTTCCCCGGGCCTCGCTGGCATCGGAAATATAGTTGGCGAAACGGTTCAGCCTGCCCGTGGTGTCCACCAGACCGATATTCCCAGACTGCCAGAAGGATAAGGGGTCGCCTTTGTAGCCGTACCGGCTGTCATCGGTGATAAACTCGAAGCGTCTTTCGATGAAGGCCCGGTCGGTGGAGGTATAAGCGCCGCCGAACTTGAATTGACTGTGCAACTGGCTCCACTGCTTGAAGGGTATTCCGACGCTCAGATTCAAGTCCACGTTGTGCTCGTTCAGGTTGCGGAAATACCGGTTCGGGCTGGGATATATCGAAGGACGGATCGCGTAGCTCGTGTCGATGACGCCATTCCGGTCCGTAACGGTATAGTTGTCGGTGAAATACCGCAGGTCCGGCTCATCCTGCTGGGAATCATTGTATGAACCGGCCCATTCCAAGTGCGAGTCGAACAGTGCGGGCAGATTGTGCTCTCCCCGGAGCTGAACGCTGTTCAGTGAGCGCTCGGTATATTTAAGCACCCGGGTTTCATAGGTGGAACTTCCGGTCAGGTCGCGCGGGAACGCTCCGTACAGATACCGGGCTTCGGATTCGCCGCTCTGGTTGTACATGTAGTTAAAGCCGATTTCGTGGTTGTCTGTCAGTTTATAGGAGAGGTTCAGCAGTCCTCCCCAGCGGGCTTCGTCCGAACCCAACGCATCCGTGAGTCTGTATTCATTTGTCAGTTCATCGACTTTATCCACACTGCCGGTAAGCTCCCAGCGGGCCGCCGTTCCATTCTGGTACGCCGTGTATTTGCGATTGTAGCTGAAGCTGCCCAGCATGCCGAAGGGCCTGCCGAAAAGCTTGACCTGATTGCCGACCGAGAGCGAGTATCCTTGGTTCAGCGGAAATTTATCCGGCGAGGGGGCCATTACCTGGCTGAATGAGCGGGTGATCCGGTCGAGCTCGAGGGCTTTGTCGCGGTTGCTCCAGGCGCTGCCGATATCGGGTATTTTCAAACCGGGGTCATTCAGAATCGAGGGCAGGCTCCGGGTCCCGTCATCCATGCCGAGCCAGTCGTTTTTTCCGCCCGGATACAGGAGCGAACCGCCCTTTAAGGTGCTCTGGGGATTAAATGAGGTGGATTGAGAAAAGGAGAAAGTAAAAGATTCGGGGAAACGCTTGGTCCAGATCTCGACCATGCCGCCTGAGAAATTGCCGGGTTTATCGGGGCTGTAGCTTTTGAGCGTGACAATCCGATCCAGCAGGCTCGAAGGGAAAAGGTCCATCTGCACGGCCTTGCGGTACGGATCCGGGCTGGGCAGCTCGGAACCGTTCAACTGGGTCGAGCTGTAGCGGTCGCCCAGGCCGCGCACATAAACATACTTGCCGTCCACCACTGAGGCCCCGGTCACCTTGCTCATCGCCTCGGCGGCATCTGCGCTTCCCGTACGCGCCATATCCTCGGAGCCGACAGCATCACTGATCTCGACGGACTGCTGCCGCTGTTCCAGCAGCTTGTCCGCCTGCCGCCCTTCCTCCTTCGGCAATTGGCCCTCGATCAGCATGTTATTCATCTCATAAACGGCTTCCCGAAGGGCGAAATCCTGCTGCAGGCGCTGGCCCGGGTTGAGGATGACTGCCTTTTCGAACTGTTGGTATCCGCTATGGGAAAGCACAATCGTATATTTGCCGGGGGGCAGGTCGGCAATTTTATACCGGCCGTCCTGATCGCTGACCGCGCCGAATTTCGTATCCTTGATATATATACTGGCCGAGCCCAGGGGCAGTCCCTGATCGGCCACCGATATCCTACCGTAAATCTCTCCATCCGAGCCCGCGGCCAGCTGGATCGAGTCCGCGGCAGTATCCTGGGCTAATAATCCCGTCGAAACCGTGAGCATCATCGACAGGACCGCGGCCAACAAACTGTAGCGCTTTGACATCCTTCCTCCTGACCCGGAAAGAGTATTTAACGATGGAAAAAATTCTGACGTTTACACATAATAACCATAGACTGTTAGATAATTATTTTGTCATTATGAGGATTTAATGAGAAATTAGTTATGGCAGCGAGAGCAGGGCTTAAAGCAGGGGGGAATGAAGAAATTTTGTCTCTGGATGGTCACTACAGTCTTTAGTTCTAAATTTTAATATTCCTCGCCGGAATTTACCGCCGGGCTCCGGCGATAGACCAGCCTGGCCGGTTCGGATCTAGACATTTCAGTACTCCCGGCATCCCATTCGGCCGCCGTGAATTTGTATCCCACGCTCGGAACGGCCTGGATCTTGTTACCGTCACAACCGAGCTTTTTCCGCAAACCGGCAACCAGGACATCCACCGAGCGGTCCGAAATGGACTGGCTGCCGCTGTGGAGCTCGTCGACAATCTGACGGCGGGAAAGCGCCCTCCCCGGATTTTTTGCCAGATAATCCAGCAATTGAAACTCCATGAAAGTCAGACTGACGCGCGCTCCATCCGTCCAGGCTTCATAGCGGCCTCTATGCAAGGTCAGATCGTTGATTCGCATCAGGAGATTGTCAGACTGCGCTCTCTTTATCCTTCTTCTCAGTATCGCTTTTACTCTGGAGGCCAGAATCCTGGGGCTGAAAGGCTTGCTGAGGTAATCATCGGCCCCCAGCTCAAGACTGCTTATCTCATGGGCCTCATCTCCGCTGGCGGACTAGACGATCAGCGGTATCTCCCGCGAATGGCTTTCGCTTTTCAGGCGCCGGCAGAATTCGAGCCCATCCATATCCGGCAAATACAAATCAAAAATCAGCAATTCATATTTTTTAATTCGGATCGAATCGAGGGCCGCCGCCGCAGTCGAGGTATTTTCCGCGCGTAAATTCTCCCGGGAGAGATAATAAACTATCTGTCTCAGAGTTACCGGATCAGTTTCCGCAACCAATATTTTCTTGCCGGCCATTTTGAGCCTGCCATCGAGAATATTTTATAAATCCTGAAACTCCAGGAATTAAAGCCAAGCTATTTGACACGTTATAAGCGTAAGATTAAAATTTTGTTATAAAACGATAAGATTTTGATTTGAAGATCAGTTTTTTCGCCTGCCGGCAAGAAAGTGCGGTTATCGGATATTCCACCGGGGAAACTCCAGGCGCGGCCATATTCGCAAGACTCAGGAAGAATGCCGATTTAAGCCGGCCTGTTTTGATTCGGCTATCAGGCCATCTTTCCTGCACTAACTTCTCGACACGCTTAGGCGAATGGGTTATAGTGATATAAGGGAAATGCGCTAAATTTGAAAAGCGGCAAGTTGTCTTAGATGGGGGAATTTATGCCGGAGAACATTCTCAAACGCTCATCTTTTTCAAACCGGCCGGCCCGGCTGTCAAGGCGATAACCGCGGGGACGCCGCGGCCCGAGGCCGCCCGGTTCATAATCCTCTGAAAAACTCTGATTTGAATTGTCCAAAAGCGTTTTTTTAGATCTTGAAATCTCTTCCGGAAACCAAAATGAAAATGCCTCGCCATTTACCTGGGCCTCCGAAAATGCCGAACCCTCCCTCCGTGCCGCCTATGCCCAAAATGCCGGGACCGCCCGTTATGCCTAAGCCGCCTGCCCTTCCCCAGCCGCCAGCCATGCCCAAGCCACCGCAGGTGACCGCTGTTTTTCTGAATTGAGCGCTGTCTGAGCCTCGCGCGGCGATCCTGCCGGACAACCACAGAATCAGCGGCGGAGGTGAAATAGTACTTCTGGATGGCCTCAAGCTGCGCCTGGAGTACCAGGCAAATTCCAGACTTAAGGACTCCTGCCTGACGCAGCTCGTGATCGGATTTTAGGCCAGGTCGCTTGTTCGATAATGAAATGCGGCGCATTTCTTCTTTGCCGGGCGGATATCTTTTCCCGTAAGCTCAACTTGGTCCGTTTCAGCTTTTTTCCACCAGCCTCACCGCGAACGGCTCGGTGGCAGCGCCGACGTTAAGAGTCCGCTGGGGAAAAGGAATCTCGATATTGTGCTTGTCGAAAGCCAGCTTTATCTCCTCCTGGATGCTGTTCATGAGCTGAAGGAAATTATCCTTGGCGCACCAGACGCAAAAAAGCAGGTCCAGCGAGGATTCTCCGTAGCCTTTGAAAATGAACAGCGGCGCGGGCTCTTCAAGGCAGAGCGGGTTTCGATCGGCCACCTCCAGCAGCAGCTCCCGCACCCGGGAGATATTCTCCTTGTAAGCTACTCCGACCTCGATATCGATCCGCCGGATCGGATAGCTGGTAAGATTGATGACCTGCGATTTGATCAGCTCCTCGTTGGGTATCCGCACCAGGGCATTCTGGAAGGTGCGCAGTTTTACCGAGATCAGCTCGATGGAGTTCACCACCCCGGTGGTCTCGCCCACCTGGATGACATCGCCGATCTGGAACGGACGGTCGGCGAGCAGAAATAAGCCGCTGATAATATTCGAGGCCGAGGTCTGGGCCGCGAAACCCAGAGCGACGGTCAGGACGCCGGCGGCGCCGAGCAACACACTGAGCTGGAAGCCCAGCTCGCGCAGCGAGGAGGCGACTACCACCGCGGCCAGCAGGTAAAAAACTATCTTCCGCAGCAGAACCTGCTGGGGCTGGCTGGTGTAGCGGCTCAACATCCTGGCGATACTGCCGGCCAGAAGCCGGGCCAGCAAGAGGCCGGCTGCCAGAATCACGCCCGAGCGGATGAGGGAGAGGATTCTTTCATGGGTAAAAAAATTGACAATCCAATCATACGTATGGGTCATATTCCCTCCAGCGATTTAGCTGATCAGGTAGTTCATCGCCCGGGTCAGGATATTCTGATCGGGTTTCAGTCTGGGCTCGCAGACTATTTTCGCCTTGCCCGCCGCGGCGGGCGCGACCGGTTTGAAGCCCAGAGAGGCCGTATGTTCGTCATCTCCCAGGTCCAGGGTCACCTGCTGGGTCCAGAGCCGGCTCTCGGCGGACTGATACAGCGAAAGATTGGGCACCGGAAGGTTGAAACGCTCCAGCCGGATGGACTTCCGGCCTTTGTTGCGCAGCAGGATGACCGTTGTTGCCCGATGAGGCCGGAAAGAGAGCTCGCTGATCTCCAGTTTGCCGAACAGCCGGTTGGCATAGCACAGCTCACCTTCCATGGTCGAGGGTCCGAACCAGGTATCCGACGGCCGGATGATCGGCGCATCCTGCAACAGCGTCCGCCTCTTGCCGACCTCCACGCGAAACCATAAAGGAGTGCCGGCATAGAAATTCACTTCCTCATTGGGAAGGACGAAAAAGGGCACTTCCGGACGGATCACCACCGGGCGGTCGGCCAGAGCCGGGCTGATCTGCAGGCTCTCCACCGTACCTCCCGCCCCGAAACGGGTAAGACTGGAAGCCGGTCCCGGTTGTGTCACCTGTGCAAGCGGGACAAGCACCTCGGCATTGTTGTCTTGCGGCTCGCCCGAACAGTCGTATAGAATCCGCCATTCACATTTCAGACGCTCGATCCGGAACGAAGCCGGTCCGATCCGCCAAAGCCCGCTTTCACCCTGCGCCAGGCTGAAATTGCCCCACCACACCAGGTTATCGTCAAGCCGATTTGTCATTGGCAGGTCTCCACAAGTTAAATAATGTCTCGATACAATTATTTTCTTAATTTCTTTCAACGGGCAAGCCGTTAACCGGATCTCTTAAGTACCGCTCTTTACTCAATCTTCACGCCGGCCGGCAGTGCGTGCAAATAGCCAACTTCATCTCAATTTGCAAGATAAAAATGTTTATAAATGATTTTTCATTTTGAACAACTGCCTTATTGTTAACAAGTTATCACAAAGTCAACGCCCGGCCCGATAATTGCCCTCTTAATCACAGTCTCTGAGTTTTCCCCACCGCCAGCCTTTTTTCAAGTACCAAAACATTCCAGAATTCAGCGGTCCTGAGCGCTGTTTTCGGCAGATGAGTCATTCGTGAACTAAAATCGGTTTTTTGGCCGGGATTCCTCGCGTTTAAGACAGGGACAGTTTTGCGCCTCGCAAAGAAAATTTCCACGAGCCGGGGATTTTTCCAAGAAAAACAAATTTCTTAATGATTTTTTTCTTGCTAAATTTAAGCGCTTAAGCAATTTTTCTATGGAGTTTAATTTCTCTAACACGGATTTTTAAAAAACTTAGCTCTCCAACTGTACTTCACACCGGCTGTCCAACGCTTATCATATGACAGGAGTTTTACCAATGACCAAGGCTGATGTAGTAGAATTAATCGCCGAGAAGACCGGTTTCACGGTCAAGGATGTCAAAATCGTTGTCGAACAATGCCTGGAGGAAATCAAGAATTGTCTCGCGGAGAACGAGCATCTCGAAATCCGCGGGTTCGGGACATTTAAAGTGAAAAATCACAAAGCGCGCAAAGCCCGTAATCCCAAGACAAATGAAGAGGTATTCGTTCCCGCCAGAAAAAAGGCCGTCTTCAAAGTCTCCAAAGAACTGAACAGCGTATTGAATTGAAGCTAGGTATTTTCAGTCCTTTACGCTCGAGATTAATTTTTCCGCAAGCCGCTGCTCATTTATTAAGCCAGCCCGGCAAACTGCCTTTACACCGGGAGATAATTTTTACTATTAAATACACTTTCACAGACCCCGGACGCTGCTCCAGCCCGTACCTTCACCACTCAAATCTCGCGTAAATGCAGACCGCAGAGCCTGCGACTGAAGCGGCTGGTCCAGGCAGCGCAAATCATAACTCCTGCCGCATCTCTTCCGCGGCAGACTTATTGCCTGCTATCCGCACTAATTGGACCGAAGAGCGCCGCTTATCGCTTTCCGCAGGTCAAAAAGATCTCCGACTGTCAGCTTCTTGAAAGTGAGCACCGGTGCCTGCGGATCATCGGCCCAGGCGGCCAGGGCCTGCCTGACCCGGGCCTTGTTCCAGCCGGGTTTGGCCGCCAGGAGGTCGAGGTACTCGATATCCTGCTGGGCCCTGCGGATCGCCTTGAGCCGCACCCCGGCGATCGGACCGTCGTAATCCTTGCCCGAGCCCGCATATTGGGCTCCGGGATAAAATACCGCGAGGTCGCTGGGCTTGATCCAGCCCTCGCCGCGCAAGGAATCCCAGTACGGCAGATCCCCGACAGTGCCGATCGACCAGTAAGTGAAAAAGCTGGATTGGAGCTCGGCCAAGCGCCCCCAGACCGCCGGTCCCGCGCCGTAATGCCAGTACTTTTCCTCGGGGTTGCGCTGCATGCGGAAGCGGGCGGTAGTGCCGAAATCGAAGAGCCCGCTGCTGTTCCAGAGATTGCAGACGCCGTTGTCCCAGAGGCCGCGTGTCAGCTCCGGCTGCGAGACATCGGTGCGGAGATGAAGCTTTACCGCGCCAGGTTTCGCCTGAAGGTAGCCCTGGCGGACCAGGGAAAGGAAGAAGCGGTTCGCCGCATAGTCATCATAATCCACCGGCTCATCGAGAAGCCAGAAAGAGGTTCCCTCTCCCTCATTGGGCATGCCGAAAAAGTGGCACTTGAAATAGTATTTATTGTTGAAATATACCTGGAAATTGGTGCCGGTAAATCCGCTTTTCCGGAAATGCTCGAAGAGCTGGCGAGTTATGGAGGCAATTCCAGCCTGGTATTGTTTATCCATGGCCTGCTCGAGCGGGCGGGATTTCTTGGCCCATTCCCCATATTCCTCACGGTTTTTCAACTCCGCCCAGTCCGCGTAATGCTCTTTCAGCGGCATGGGCCAGTTCTCATGGATCGGCAGGTACATCTGCTCCACCGGAACTCCCGCGCCCGGACCGCGGTAGCCCTCTTCAGCCGTAAAAGCCCTGCCGTTCAGGTACTGGGCGTACCGGCCGTCCCATTCCTTCCAGGAGGAAACCTGTGGCCCGGCGGGAGACATTTTAATTTCCGGCGCGCACCCCTGGTGCACCTGGCCGCTTTGCGAATAGGGCAGGATATTTAATGTCGCCCGGTGCTGGTGCGCCATCTGGTAGAAACGCTTTTCGATCAGCCGGAGGCGCGCCGGAGGCACCTCGGATTTAAAGCCGAAAAGCGCTTGAATGCCGTACTCATAAGCGTTCAAATCCACAACCCAGCTCGCCCGGTCGGGCAAGACCGGCGGCAGTACCTCCAGCTCGAGGATCAGGACCGCCGGCCGCTTGAGCTCGCGTGCGGTAACTGTCACTTTCCCCTGGTAGCGGCCCGGCCGGGTATTCGGCGGCACATAGAGGTCCACCCAGACCGACTGGCAGCGCTGCTCGCCGCCCAGGTTGTCCAGGGCGGGCAGGTTGAACGTGCTCTCGAAAGGGATGTTGAGGGGCAGGCAGGCATCTCCGTGCCAGGCGGTGCGCTGGCCGGCATTGTCTACCATGTCCCCGGGCCCGATCAGATCCGCCCGTCCAGGTACGGCTTTCATGTACCAGACCCGGTAGCAGGAGAGGTTACCGGCCACCTTGAGCACTCCCCCATTGCCGATAAAATCATCCGGTACGATCCGGATATCGCTGAGAGACGTGTCGCCCAACCTTTCCAGGATTAGCTGGAACGCCACTACCTCCCCGCGCAGGGCCTCCAGATAGACCGTGCGCCGGGCGGCTTTCCAGACCGGGTCCTCGATTTTCATTTTCGGATTGTCGACATAGACGTTCGTGTCGCGCAGGATGCCGCCGGTCAGCGGATCGACCTTGGTCAGGTCGGAGCAGGCCCAGAGCTGAAGAAGGTTCTCATAGACTGCTTCCGCCGAGCCGGCTATCTCCTCCGCCGGCCTGGGCCGCTCGAGCATCACCTGCTCCGCCCCGGGTACGGTGATCTCGCACTGCGACAGCGGTCCCAGGTTTCCGGCCTCATCCAGGGCGCGCAGCCCCAAGTGATACTTCCCGGGTGCCAGGCTGCTCACCCGCAGGCTGTCTTTCCCGCCGGGCGCTCCAGGCCGGGGTACCAGCCAGCGCGGGAGGCGCTCGTACTTTTCCCACCGGTTCCCGTCCAGAACGGACTCGGCGTACCGGGCCTCATAGCCCAGGACCGCGCCGCCGCTTACCCCATCCTCCGCGGGGGCCTTAAAAGAGACGGTCACCGCAGATTCGTAAGGGTCGGTGGAAGTGACTGTCAGCGGTCCGGCGGGCCCGGGAGGAGTGTGGTCCTCAGCGACGGCCTCGACCTCGAGGAAGGGGCGATAGGACGGCTCCTGGACCTCGCGGGTGTACATATAGATATCTTTCGAGCGGTCATAAACGTAAGGCGTGCCCTGGCCCTTGATACTCTGGCCCTCAGCCACCTGTCCCTTGTCATCGGTCAACACCAGGCTTGTGACCAAGCCGGCGGCCAACGCGGAGACCAGCTCCGGGGCGACCGGGAACCTGAGGTGAAGTACATCCGGGGCCGCCTGCTCCCGCTGGATCTCCGCGGGTCCGGCGTGGCTGTAGCGCAGGTCCGGATGCGCCCAGGAGACAGAGTAAACGCGGCTGCCGGGCCAGGACCAGTAATTTTCCGGCCCGTGCTGCTTGCCCGCCTGCGGCTCCCGGGCCCAGAGCCAGCTCGCCCCGCCCATACCGGTCTCGCCGTTGATCCCCTCCCCCTCCTCCCAGTCGGCCAGGACCGAGCAAAGCCCGATTCCGTAAAGGTCGCCGGCCGCGAGATAGATGTTCAACCAGGCCTTTTTCACGCTCATCCCGCGCAGACTGTCGGTGTCGAAACGCAGCAGGCAGGCCTTTGTCTCGAAACCGTACCAGTTCTGGTTCTGGCGGATAGGCACGCTGACCGAGGCGCCGCCGTTCTGCTCAAAACAGCCGCGCTCGCTGGAAATGCCCGCATCGGCGGTAACCGGCAGGCGGACAGTAGCGGCGGAGGTGTAAGCCGGTAATCCGGCAAGCAAGAGGATCAGGATCAGCATGGGCATTAACGGCCTCCAGGACTTGAAACGGGTGGTATTTGATATATTGCGACAGGGAGATTCGGATTGTTTTTTGTGTACAGTATCGGGAATGCTACTCTCCGAGAACAAGGTTTTTCCGGATCAGCTCATTGATCCGGCCGGTGAACCCGGCGGCATCCTTCAACTTGGATCCCTCGGCGATCACCGCCTGCTCGTAAAGCAGCCGCCCATACTTTTCGATCCGCTCATCCGCTGGATTCTTGGCGTGCAGCTCCCGCAGAGCGGCCACCGCCGGATGTTCCGGGTTGAGCTCCAGTATCCGACCGGTCTCCGGGAAATCGCCCTCGTGGCCGAGCCGTTTCATCAGACGCTCCATGTGCGCGCTCGGCGCATCCTCCTCCGCCACCAGGCAGGCGGCGCTCTCTTTCAGCCGGGTCGAGAGCCGCACCTGTTTAACCTCCTCGATTTTCCCGTTGAGAAATTCCAGGAAATCCCTGAACTGCTTTTCCTTATCTTTCAGGGCCTCACTGTCCTCTGACTCGCCGGCCAGCTCCCCGCGGTCCACCGGCTTGAATTTTTTATCCTTGTACTGTCCCAGGCTGCCGGCGAGCCATTCATCCAGCGGGTCGGTGAAAAAGAGCACCTCCCGGCCGCGCGCGGCCAGGCTTTCCAGGTATGGCGCGCCTTCCAGCTCCGCCCGGCTCTCTCCGACCAGGTAATAAATCTCCTCCTGGCCCTCCGGCATCCGCTTGAGATACTCTTCGAGCGCGGTGTATTTCCCGGCGGGGGTCCGGGTGGACTGGAACAGCAGCAGCTCGGTCAGCTTTTCCCGGTTGGCCCAGTCGGTATTCACGCCTTCCTTGAGGATCGAGCCGAACTCCCGGTAAAAGTCGAGATACTTGTCCGGCTCCTCCTTTTTCATCTGCTCCAGGGTATTGAGGACCTTATTCACCAGGCTCTTGCGGATTTTTTCGATCAATTCGTTTTCCTGCAGCATCTCCCGCGAGACATTCAGCGGCAGGTCCGTGGAATCGACCACTCCTTTGACAAACCGCAGGTAGGCGGGCATCAATTTTTCGAATTCAGCGGTGATAAATACCCTGCGAACATAGAGCTGCAGCCCGGAGGCCACCGGGTGCCAGAGCATGTCGAATGGCTTTTTCGCTGGAATAAAAAGGATTGCCCGGAATTCCAGCCGACCCTCAGCCACGAAATGGATGATTTTAGCCGGGTCCGCGATGTCCCGCGAGATATGCTTGTAAAATTCTGCGTATTCCTGTTCGCTCACCTCGGATTGGGGCCTGAGCCAGATCGCCTTGCGGTGGTTCAGTGTCTCTTCTTTTGTTTTTTCCTCATCTTCCCCGTCTTTTGTCACCAGGATCACCGGGTGCTCCAGGAAATCGGAAAACTTTTTCACCACCTCTTTGATCCGCCACTCATCGAGGAATTCTTTTTCCTCCTCCCGGAGGGTCAGGATCACCTCGGTGCCGCGCTCTTTTTTGTCGGCCTCCTCGACCGTGTATTCTCCCTGGCCGCTCGAGCTCCAGCGGACCGCTGAGGATTCCTCCCCGGCGGCCCGGGAAATGACGGTGACGTTTTCGGCCACCATGAAAGCGGAGTAGAAGCCGACCCCGAACTGGCCGATAAGCTCGGGAAAATCCTTTTTATCCGCGGCCTGGATCTGTTTGATGAACTCGCGCGTTCCGCTTTTCGCCAGGGTGCCCAGGTTCTCGATAATCTCCTCGCGGGTCATCCCGATCCCGTTGTCGCGCACGGTCAGGGTACGCGCTTTTTGATCCGGGATCAGGCGAATCTCCCAGGTCTCCTCCTTGCCCGCCAGCTCCGGCCGGGTCAGAGACTGATAGCGCAGGTTGTCGATCGCATCGCTGGCATTACTGATCAGCTCGCGTAAAAATATTTCCTTGTGCGAATACAGCGAATGGACGATGATCTCCATCACCTGCTGCAGCTCGGCCTTGAATTTCATCTTCCGGGCCATCGGAAGCCTCCTGAAGTCTTTCTATCATTTAAACTAAAGGGGTGTTGAAGAATCTCCATTACAAATTGAACTAAACAGTGAACGGATAATGCGATATGAATTGGCTTAATTATATAAAGCCTAAGGAATTACAGTAGGGGCGACGCATGCGTCGCCCCTACAACACATTTATATTACCGGTATGTGTGATTATTCAAATGCGCTTCGCGATCTTTACCGGATATTCCATTGTGCCCCGCCGGCGCGAGCCGGAAGCGCCTGAATCCGGAACTAATTTGTCGAATTCTCCGGAAAATTACAATAGTTGAATATCGAGGCTGGCCGAGGTAAGGCAACTTAATTCCTAAGGGAAAAGATGCAATTCAGACGAGAGGAAGTTTTGGGGGGGGGAATGCATTGAAAAAAATGCTGGACCGGATAGCAAAAAAATCCAATCCAGCATTCGCTTTAACCACCGGTTAAATCAATACAGATTAATCAGTAATCACGAGGATTTAAAAATATTATGGCTTAAATTTTCCAAACCCCGGGCCGACAGGCGACAGATATGCAATGCCATGCTGACCAGTGCCCTGGTCATTATAAACTTCCTGAATTACGGCAAACTCACCCCATATATCAGGACCTATTTCGGTACCGTCCGCGGCATACCAGATACCATTGACTTTAGTTGCGTCAAACGGCGCGGCAACTATCTTGACGAAATCATTCCACTTGAATATTTCTCCATTTTCCTCGTATTCTCCGCTCTGATGATTGGTTAACCATGCTCCGCTCCCGATGTAGCTGGGGAATCCAAAATGCCTGTCCAGCTTCCCGTCGCCGTCACAATCCGTATTGCTCAGCCAGGCGTCGTTCCACTTCATAATCAATTGAACGTCACTATACGGCTGGCACCACGCAGCATTTCTGTAAGCCTCACAATAACCGCCATTAAACATGTGAGCCTGGTAGTTATAGCCCCATTTATCGTAACCCGGCTCCACTACCTGGCCGTCTGAGGTTAAAAGAGTTCCATCCTGAATAGTTGTACATCCGCCTTTTTTAGCTCCGGCCAATACAGGACTGTCCGTTGACTCTAAGGGATTAGAAGCATCTTTGCAGCTCAAAACAGTTAAAATCGCCATTGCCATAAGCAGGGTATAAAAGGAAATACTTTTCATGGCAGAGCCTCCCGCATAACATTATAAATTTTTACATCTTATAACCTTACAATTAAATTGCTCTCTCATGGCCCTCCTTTTCAAGAAAGAAAAAATGGTCGCTATATGAAGGATATCCGAGATTTCTGTTAAAAGGAAATCTGCAAAAACTTCGGGGCGACTCTCTGGTAGTTATTACCTGGCGGCAAGCTATTGAAATCGAGTCTGGAGAGATATTAGTTTGAAGCAATTCCTTCTCTTATTATTACTTCATTAATGAGGCCTTGTCAAGATTTCCACCCGGCCGCTAGCTGAATATTTTGTCTTCCGCTGTTCTTTCAATTATTATTCTATTGCACGCTCAACGACTCAATAATTTGTCCTTTTAAACCGCTCCCAGGAGAGAAAA
>MFIX01000263.1:0-295 GCA_001780825.1 Candidatus Glassbacteria bacterium RIFCSPLOWO2_12_FULL_58_11
CCCCGGACGGCTTCGATATCTTCTACCTGGCCGATGACTACTGCATGTAGAGCGGGCCGCTGTTCTCTCCCGAGGTGTTCAAGCGGATGATCAAGCCTTACCTGCGTAAAGTGGCGGACCGCGTGCACGGCCTAGGGAAAAAGTTCCTGCTGCATGTCTGCGGGTCGGTCAGGCTGCTGCTGCCTGAGATTATCGACTCCGGGGTGGATATCCTGGAGCCGATCCAGCGGCGCTCCACCGGCATGGAGCTGGACAAGCTGAAAAAGGAATTCGGCCGCAGCCTCGCATTCTACGG
>MFIX01000263.1:310-19586 GCA_001780825.1 Candidatus Glassbacteria bacterium RIFCSPLOWO2_12_FULL_58_11
GCAGACCCTTAACAAGGGCAGCGTCGAAGATGTGCGGCGCGAGGTCAAGCGCAACATAAAAATCCTCGGCCCGGGTGGAGGATTCATTATCGGCCCCGGACATACCTACATACAGATCGATGCTCCGCTGAAAAATATCCTGACCATGTACGAGACCGCTTTCAATGAGGGCGGATATTGATCACCCGCCCCGCTGTCATTCCGCCTCGAGGTGAATCATGAATAAACATCTGCTCCTGCTCGCGCTGTCGCTATTTCTCCTGCTGGCCGCCGATTCGGTTTTTGACCGCACGGCCTCCGCGCAGAACCCGACCGCCGCCGCTCTCCCCTTTTCGCCGATGGTAAAAGCCGGGAATTTAATCTTTGTCTCCGGGAATATCGGTATCGATCCGGCCACCGGCCAATTAGCCGGGGATGATATCGCCGCGCAGACCACCCAGGTACTGAAAAATATCGAGACCATACTGAAAGCCGCCGGGTCCGGAATGAACGAGGTGGTCAAGACCACGGTCTTTCTGAAGAACATCGAGGATTACGAGAAAATGAACGGGGTCTATGTCCGATTTTTCCCCGGACAAAAACCCGCCCGCTCGACCGTGCAGGTAGCCGGACTGGTCCGGGGAGCGCTGGTCGAGATCGAGGCGATAGCTCTGCGGAGCGGATTCATGCCGGCTAAGCCCTAGGCGGCCTGTCTCGGTAACTTTTCCAACTGGAGATCTTAATGACTCATGCAGTTGAAAGCCGGAACATTCGCAACCTGGTCCGCAAAGTGGTTCAGGAATCCAGCGTGCTGGACATGCATACGCACATTTACCCACCCGCGTTCGGAAAGCTCCTGCTCTGGGGTGTGGATGAGCTGTTGACCTATCATTACCTGGCAGCCGAACTTTTCCGCTACGCCGGCCTGCCGCCCGAAGAATTCTTTAGAATGGACAAGCCCTCCCAGGCCGAGCTGATCTGGCAGAAACTGTTTATCGAACACTCACCGCTCTCCGAGTCCAACCGTGGCGTGCTCACCGTGCTCCACAGCCTGGGACTGGACACCGGGAAGCGCGATCTCGAGGAGTGCCGGGCCTATTTCAGCGGCCTGAAGGCCTGGGAGTATGTGAACCGGGTATTCGAGCTGGCCAATGTGGAAGCGGTGGTGATGACCAACGACCCGTTCGATGAGGCCGAGCGCACGGTGTGGCTGGAGGGTAAAGGCCATACCGATCCGCGCTTCAAGACTGCCCTGCGGATCGACCCGCTGCTGATGGACTGGGAAGGCGCCGCCCGCCGTCTGGCCGGCTGGGGCTACAAGACCTCCCCGGAGCTTAATGAAAAGACTTTCGCGGAAATCCGCCGCTTCCTGACCGACTGGATCGAGAAGATGCAGCCGCTGTACCTGGCGGTCTCGCTTCCGCCCTCTTTCCGCTACCCTGAGCCGGGCGCCCGCACCGCGGTGCTCGAAAACTGCATCCTGCCGGTTACCGCCCGGGCGGGCATTCCGTTCGCCATGATGATCGGGGTCAACAAGCTGATCAACCCCAGGCTCGCCCTGGCCGGGGATGGCGTGGGCAAGTGCGACATGGGCGCGGTGGAGGCGCTGGCGAGAAATTTTCCAGACAACCGCTTCCTGGTCACATTTCTCAGCCGCGAAAATCAGCACGAGGCCTGTGTCATGACCCGCAAGTTCAGCAATGTAATGCTCTTCGGCTGCTGGTGGTTCATGAATAATCCGAGTATTATCCGGGAGATTACCGCCGAGCGGCTGGAGCTACTGGGCACGAGCTTTGTCCCACAGCATTCGGATGCCCGGGTCCTCGACCAGTTGATCTACAAGTGGAGCCATTCGCGGGAGCTGATCGCCGGGGTCCTGGGCGATAAATACGAGGACCTGCTGCGTACCGGCTGGCAAGTTTCCGAGGAGGAGGTAAGGCGGGATGTCAAAAACCTCCTCTCGGGCAATTTCAAGAGATTTGTGGGCTGGAAATAGCGGGACAGGGCAGTATTGTCAGCGGAAGCATTCCACCTGGAACGCCTCGGCATAGGGGCATTCCTCTTTCCAGGGCTCCAGGACCCGGGCCTGGAGGCTTTGCTGGATTTCGCGGTTGGTGCGCAGTATCCGCTCATCGAACCCGTAGCCGCGCTCCTCGAGGTTGCGTTCATGTTGCGAGCGGTGGGCCCGCAGGAGCGAGGCTTTCCAGCGGGCCGCCTCGCCCTCGAACGGTACCACGAGCTGTTCGGTGATATTGATCGTCTTGGGGTCCCGGTTGTAAAGCCCTAGGATCGGCCGCTTGCGCCTCTTGGCCAGGTTGAAGGCGCATTCGCGGAAATAACGATACACCAGGACGTGGGCGATATTCGTATCCTCGCCGTACGGCATGACCGCGATATCTGGGTCCGCCGCGGCCAGGGCCTGCTCGATGATTTGCCGGTTGCGCTCCGACTCGATAAGGTTTCCCCGCTCCCCCTCCTCGACAGTCAAGAACTCCAGCCTGTCCCCCACGAAACCGGCCATGCGGGCGCTCTCCAGCTGCTCCTCTCTTCTCAGTTTTGCCTTGCAGGCCTCCAGATCTCCCCCGGTCGGCTCGCCATTTTCGATCGCATACTTGAGCGCATAGCCGCCGGTGACTCCGCCATAGGAAGAGCTCACGATCATATAGCTGACGCGACAACCGGCATTGGCCAGAATTCTCAGGGTAACCGCAATCGAATCCGGGTCGTCCGGGTGCGGAGCCAGAGCCAGGACGGTCGCATCCTCGGGCGGCTCGATCCATCTCCGGCCGGAGGGCTTATCGCCCATGAATACCAGCTCCCCGCGCCAGACCGCATCTTTCAATATCTCGGAAAAGGTGATGAAGTCCATTTGCCGTATTAATCCTCTAATCTTATATTTTCAGGTACAAAGCCTGAGATCAGTACAGCAATTATATACAAAATCTAGCCGCCTCGTCGAGCATCGCCAGGTAGTTTTCCGGAGGCGTCTCGGGCATGATCGCATTCGAGGAGCCGAATACGTGGCCCAGCCCGCCGGTTTCCTCCAGGTTCTCCCGCACCACACCGCGCACCTCCTCCGCGGTGCCGAAAATCAGCGCTCCGCCGCAGTCCAGATTGCCGAACAGGGTGAGGTCCGGAAAACTCTCGCGCAGTTGTTTCAGGCGCATACCCGCGCCGTAATCGATCTCCCCGTAGGCGTGCACGCCGGACTCCCCGAACAGCATTCCGGCCACCGGCCAGGTGACTCCATCGGTGCGGAAAACATAACGGATGCCGACCTGGTTGCATTTATCGACCAGCTTTTTCAGCCGCGGCAGGAACAGCCGCTCGAAGGTGGAGGGGCTGAACACCGGGCCGGTCTTGGTGCAGAAATCCCCGCCGGCCAGGGCGATATCAATTCCTATTTCCGCAGCCAGGGCCAGGTCCTCGAGCCCCTGAGCTGTCTGGTGGTCCAGGTCCTCTTCCACCAGCTCCGGTGCCAGCTCGAGCGCCATCAGCCAGGCCGGTTCCCACATCGGAATTCCCAGGTAGCCGACCGTGGCGCAGACCGCCAGGTCCTCTCCCAATTGAGCCCTGAACCGCTTCTGGACATCCATCCGCGCCGGATTCGTGTCCGGACCCGTCCAGCGGCGGGACTCGCGCTCCAGCCAGGCGATCAGCCGCTCCACATTCCCGCCGGAGAGCCAGGTGTCCGCGGCATGCCAATTACAGGTCCGCGGGTCATAACGGTATATTTCCCACGGCTCCCCGCCATTATCATTTCCGAACAAGTAGGTATATTCGTCGAGCTTGCGGCTGGCGGTCCGGCTGTCGCGCCAGGGCAGACGGGCCATGTCATAATCCAGCGCCCGGTAAAAAGAAACCACATCGCCCAGCAATCGTTCTTCGAACTCCGCGCCGGCCGCCGGGGATTTAAATCTTGCCTCGACCTCCCGGAAACGCAGGGTGCCGCCGCCCACCAGCACCTCCCGGCCCATCACCGCGCCGGCCACTTCGATGCAGATCGTCTGATCGAAACGCGGCACCCGGTCCGGCCGGGTCTTCTCGAATGCGGCCAGAACCCTTTGCCGGCCGGTCCAGCGATTGCCTGTATCCTTTGCGCTCATCTCCTCTTTTCCAGGCTAAACCACGGACCAGTCCGGGAAAGCCGATAAATAAGCTGGAAATTTATCCGGTTGCTTATAAAATTAAAATGGAGGCTGTCCGTTGTCTATGATACCCGGTTTATTCCAGAAATGAGACCGCCCAGCATGCCGAGGCGATAAATTCGAGGTAGAATTAAATATGAAATGGATAGACAATCGAAGGCACCTGAATCCACTTCTGCCCAAGGCCTACCGCCGCTGGCCCTTGCTCTCCGGCATATCCGCCGGACTGTGGCTCCTGGTCCTGGTCTATCTCGTCCGGATGATTCTCAGCTTGATCAGAGGAGACCAGTCAACCGCCTTTTACAGCCTGCTCTGGAGCCTGGTCTGCCTGATCCTCTGGACCCTGCTGTTTCAATGGGCCAGGCACAAACCCGTCGATTGAGACCCCGCCTCACCGGCCAACTGTCAGCGTAAAACGGTGCAGTTGGTTGCGGTGAAACTGGAACGCCTGTAGCAACAATTCCTTCCCGAAGCGATAATCCGGCTTCCAGGCGAAACTGTAGCTTTCGTTCTCCAGCACCAGCTCGATCCGATGCCCGGGAGGGCAGTCAGGCGCTATTTGAAAACTGCTGGAATGGTTCAGGGAGCTGGTCCATTCCAGCCCCTTCGGATCGGCTATATCCGCGGTTATGGTCATGTACGGGTCATCCGTATAAACCTTGGTGCGATGCCAGGAATACTTGTCGAAAGGATCGAGTCCCTGGGGGGTGCGAACCCAGAGGGTCAGCTCCTCCCCGGGCGCGGCTGCGCCATCGCCATTGCCCTTGCCCTCTGTTACTGTGCGCTGACGGATAAATCCGCCGCCCTGGTTGCCCTTCTGGCGGAAGACCGGCAGGCTCACGCTGCGGCCGTCCAGGATTTGCAGCGAATCCGGCTCGGCCAGCGGAGTAGGCAGAACATCTACATCGAAATACTCCTGGTGGCCGTGCCAGTCGATATAAGTGACATTCAGTTCGAGCCGGCAGTGCTGGAAGTCGCCCTCTCCCGAAACAAAGCGCTCGGTGAACCTATCGCTCAGGTCGATCACCTCTCCCGGTTTCAAGGAGTCGATATGCACCGGCGAGCCGCCGATTTCAACGGTTGGATAGCGGCTGCTCAAATCGATGGTGATATTTCGCGCCACCGCATCACAACTGTTCAGGAACTTGAGCGGCAGGTGGACCTCCGCATCCGGCATGATTACCGGGACTCCCCGGCGGTCGATCTGAAGCAGCACGGGAGGACGCGCCTCTTTGCCGTTCAGCACTGAAACATCATGGCCCAGCCCATCCAGAAGGAAAGTGAGCCGGCCCTCAGGCGAGGAGGTAAGAGAGTAATAGCTTACCTTGCCTGTGGCCTGGCTGTAATCCATGATCCGGCAAGTCTTGCGGCTGCCGTACCAGCCTGGCGTAGTTATCCGCAGGGTCTGGCCCTCGACCGCCGGCCCATCCGGCGCGTACCGGCGCGTATAAACTCGGAAATAGCCCATCTGCACGTTGCGCAAACAGACAAACCCCGCCTTTTTGTTCTCCACGCTGATATCATAGCCCCAGATATTGAAACGGTCGAACGGGTTGTCGTGGTCGAAACTGACCGGATAATCGTTGAGCTCCTTGCTTTCGAACGCCCGCAGATGAAAATCGAATGTCTCGGCCAGGCCGGTTACCCAGTGACGGTGGTACTCCTCCCGGCGGAATTCGAAATCCACCTCCGGCGTGCGGGAATAGAGTTCCTGGAGCTCCTCATGGTACTGGCTGATATAGTCTCCAGAGGCCCGGATCAGCCGCACTTTGGACTGGCCGTGGTTGCGCACGAAATTTTTCAGCAGGTAGTGGACATCGGCTCCGGGAGGCCCGACATTGAACTCGTGGCCCGGGTTATAGGCCGAGGCGCTGCCCACAAGCTGCGGGAAGCGGCCGCTCAGGTAGAGCGACATGAAACCGCCCATGCTCAGGCCGCAGGTGGCCCGGTGCTGACGGTCGGCGATAGTACGGTAGACGCTGTCGATATGGGTCACCAGCTCCTGGAAATAGCGGCCGAAATCCATTCTCCCGGAGTCCGCTCCGGCAGCGGGGCCGCCCTGGATATCATAGGGGCTCCCGTTGTAGAAATTGGAGTAGCTCTTCTCCACATAGCCATCCCAGCGCACCACGATCACGTTGTGGGATTTGACGTAGTCGATCATCGCCGGCAGGCTCACCTGCTGGCCCTCTCCGTAAGGCTCTCCCATATAGCGCGAGCTGTGGCCGTGGAAATAATAAATCACCGGGTAGTACTTGCCGCTCGTTGCATAGTCCGGGGGCAGCAGGATCCGGTAGTGCCGCCACTCACCGAACGTGGCGCTGTAGTGCGTGTGGTCGTAGAAATCGCTGGTTGCGGGATAAAGCTGCATTGTGCAAACTGCCAGAAGAATTACAGTAAGAATTATCTTTTGATTATGCATCGGCAGTCCCCTGCTGATATTTAACACCAAATGCTTTTAATTTTTCGAAGGATAAGCTAATCTATGCAGCCACTTCAATCAATCTCTTTTATCCCGATCATCTCCGCCGGTCGCGCATTGGGAAATGTTATATCAGCGGAACTATTTGGCATGCAACTTGACACAAAATCTTGACCGCCGTAGTTTTTAGTTTATTCACGTTTCAGTCACCCCTAAAGGGAGTGAAAGTATGTTCAGTGGAGATGAAAAAATCAAGAAGCACTATCTTGTAATTTTCTTGGCGCTGATTCTATTAACCGCATTTTTTCTAAGATCCTTAAAGCTCAACGATTCATTTTTTGATGAGAATGAAGCTTATAATCTAAGCGATATTTACGGTTACGTGAAAGCTTTGAAAGCATTGCCATTAATTTCTGATGGCAAAAAGAAGGAGTATTTTGAATTTATTAGCGCGATCAACGAGAAGTCCGAAATAGGATTACCGCTGCTTCACCCTGCTTTCACTTCTCTTCCGACCAGGCCGGGTTACCCAGCCATAGTTGCCGTCACAAGTTGCCTTACCGGATTCAACGACACAATCGGCAAACATGTAAATTCAATACTGGGAGTGGTAAGTATCCTGATTGTATTTCTATTCGGGACAAAATTATACTCGGTTAGAGCTGGACTTATCGGAGCCTTATTATTGACATTTTCTTTATATCATATTGCGTTTTCGAGATCGGGACTCGATCACATATTGACAAGCTTATGTGTTACTGCTTCCTTTTATTTCCACTATTTATCCGTAAAATCAAATAAACTGCATTCGATTTTCCTTTCCGGAATTTTTTTCGGCTATGCAATTTGTTCGCATATCGTATCGATATCTTTTTTACCGATTTTACTTTTTCTGGAATTTCTATTGATATTGAGCAATAAGAAATTCGCTGACTCCCTGTTTCGGCTTACTGTGCTATTCGTGGGCCTGGCTTTACCGCTATTCGCATTTCAGTCGCTCTCCTTATTGATCGAAACGCATCAGAAAACCGGCTATACTTTTTTGACAGGTTTGTGGGCCTATTTAACATACAACGTTGGCAGTCCTGAAAAATACTATTCTTACACACAGCCCTTAAATTTCCTTATTTTTTATATAGATTCTGAAAGTGCCATCTCCTTCGCCCTCATAGCGGCCTGGATCCTGACTTTCCTGCGTAAGAATTCATTTTCCTCCTTAATTTCTAAATTAAGGAAATTTGATATCAACATTACCGAATATTATCTCGAGATCATATTAGTGCTTTATGCCATTATTTGGCTGCACGGCAGTATTACCAATGCGAACCATTACCCTCCCCGCGCTTTCATGTATTGCATCACTTTTTTTTGCCTTTGGCTTGGCGGAATCTATAATTCACTGCTGGAAAGGCATAAAAAAGAGTTTATTGCTTTTTTGCTTGTGATTTTTGTAATGACTCAAGCCGCCAGATGCTGGAAAATTATTGTCTTTCAATCAGGCTACCGTGAAGCAGCGGACTATGTATTGAATAATTCCGAAAAACCCGGTATTTGCACGATAAGCGACCGGTCCATTTATAAATATTACATTAAGGATGTGATCATTAGAAGGCCGAAACGAGCCGCGGATTTATTAAAGTTCAATCAAAATGATGGAGTTAAATATTTTATAGCGGAATGGAATGCCCAATGGTTTTCTAACACCAAAAACGATTTCTATGAATTTGAAAAAGAGCATACACCTGAAAAGATCGTGGAAAATCCGTACTATGGGTATCTTCCGTACATGGCGCAGGCCTACTGTTATCCATTGGATTATTTATCAATGCTGAAAAAGCCCGGTAAGATTCAAACGCTTAGGATTTACAATCTGGACAGAATATTTGCCGCAGAGAAGGACCGGATTCCCGAGTGAACAAAAAGGTTATAAATATAAATCCCTCTTTAATCTATACTCTTACGGTCGACCCAAGCAGTAAAAAGCAGGCCTGCATTTCCTTATTTTAGCTCGGCAGCAAGCCCATCGGAAGCAAATATATAATATATCTCCTCTGAGCCGCTCGCTTTCGCCGTTCCAACCAGATTCAAGCCGGGAAATGTTTGCTGGCCTTGGATGAGCGGTAGAAAATCCCGCAGGAAGAAAGAGCTTCCCAATTCGTTCCTTTCCCCCATGTCATCCAGGCCTTCATCGCCATAAAACTGTAAGTTTAAATTGGCAGACTGCTTGAGATAATCATTCCGGTCCTTAGCGCTACCTTGATAGGACAGTTCGCTGCGGGATACAACCACCAGGGCATTTTGCCTCTGATCAAGCAGGCCAACAACATCATCCAGTTTAACCGGAACCGGCTGCCATTTCCCAATTACACGGTCGACATTGATCGGAAATTGGATAAAGTCAGTGTTGAGAGCAAAAGCAAGGTCACCCCAGCACATGATCGCAACTTTTTTGTCTTTCAGGTTCATTCCCAGCCACTTTCTTACCGGCTCGTAATCCGGTTTCGTTGCCTGGCCGGAGGCTGTCAGGCCAATGGCTACCAACGGCAGGTTCAAAAAAACCAGGTAAATTATTGTCAGGGAAGACAGCAGGCGGCGACTGCTAAATATCCCCCCGGCCGTTCCTCTTGCGGTATCTATCAGGCTCTCGGCCGAACTGATCCCTCTGGCGATAAAGAAAACTCCCACCGGCACTATCAGGTAAGCGAACCTCGAAGTGGAAAACCAGAATAAAGGGTAGACGAGAATGGAGGCTAGGCTGGCTGTCATAAATATTACCGTCGACTTCGCTTCTCTGCTAGTTTCTTTCCACCCGCTGAATGCCAGTCCCAAGAACGGCAGGAATAGGGGTGGAATCAACCTGGATGGTAAAATAAAAATAGTTTTAAGTAAATCGTAAAGTATTGCGGTTAGCGCCAGCGCGACCAGACGCGGGTTTTCGAGCATATAAATCAATTTACTCCCTTGCATGAATCCACCTGGAGTTCTGACTGCGAAAAGCGAATCGATTTTCAGTGTCAGGTAGCCCAGGGATTTTCTTATTAAAAGGCTGTAACCAGATCCCCGGGCAGTCCCGAAAATCAGCAGCGAAATTCCATGGTAAATCATCCAGAGCGCTGCAACTACTCCGCAGACCAGAGCCGCATCCAGGCAGATTTTCCGCGGCAATGCCCCATCGCTGCGGTCCTTGAAAACCAATACAGTGATGAAAATCAGAAAAACGATCAGGCCCTCTATTCTGATTTTGGACAAAGAAAAGAGGACTCCGGTTGCGGCGATTAAATAATTACGGCTGCCGGTTTGCAGATAATTTAGATAAAGTAAACAGCCTAGAACAAAGAAATAAGCGTAAAATGTATGGGGAACGGAATAAGCGGAATAATATACTGTCGAGGGTAAGCCTGCCCAAACCAGTCCGGCCCAGAAGGCGGGGCCGCCTCCAGCTAGTTTTTCGGTCAATCTGAATATCAGGGGAATAAACAAGATGCCGGCGATAAACGGAAAAAGCGATACCGCTAAAGCCGGACTGCCGCCCATAAAATGTATGAGTACGCTGAACGGCGCGGTTACAATTATAAAAAAAACTTTGTCGAAATCGACCAGCTGAAGGTAATCCTGATGCCGCTCTATGTTGAAAAGAGCCAAGCTTTCGGCATAATACCTAACTTCATCGGCCGCCGGGGCGCCGCGGAGTAAAAGATACGGCAGCCGGAAAGCCGCAGCCAATAGCATCAGGGTCCAAATCCCTCTGTTCCTTGACATCGATTTCTGCCTGTTACGGTTCGGTTGACAGGAAATGTATCCTGTTATTTCAAACTAGTGCAGCTTATCCGTTGAACCACCAGTCGATTTTATCCGGTCCGGACAGGTAAAATCTCTAATAACCGGATCTTATATATTGATCTTCTATCTTTGCCAGCTCACGCTCTTGTTCCGGGCTCAAATCAGGCGGACTGGCGGCGGCGATAATTTCCCAGGCCCGCTGTTCGGCCAGCTCCTGGAGCGCCTTTCCGCCCTGCTCCTGCCATTTTTCCAGCGGCACCCGGCAGAAAAGACCGGTCTCGGAGATTTCCTCCCGGAAATGCCGCATCGTATGCTCCGTAGCGAGATAATTGCCGCAGGGCCCAATTTCCTCGATCAGCTTCTCGGCCACAGTTTCCTCATCGACCCGGATACCGGCCAGCAGGCGCTTGACCTGGCCGATTATCTCATTGTCGATCACGGTCTGGGCGAAACTAAGGCAAAGCTCGCTTTCCAGAGTGCCGGCCCCCCAGATCAGCCCCACGCCCGCGGCGGCATGGCTGAGCGCCGCCAGAGTTTTTTCGGCAGCCCCTTGGGAATCGGCGAGCATGGCATCGGAGCTCATCCAGGAGGCGGAGGGCAGGTTGTAATAGTTCGCCAGAGCCGCCCCGGCCCCGGCCAGCAGGCAGTTCTCTGCGGCGCCGGTTACCGCCACTCCGGTGCGCATATCCATCACATGCGCGAACCCGAGGTTATGGACACAGGGTCTTCCTGGCTCCAGCACCTGGTTCAGCACTATCCCGCCAAGGATTTCCGCATTGCCCACTGTAATAGCCCCGGCCAGGGTCACCGGTGCGCTCGCGCCGGCCATCGGCTCCCCGTTCACCATCACCGGAATCCCCTTCCCGGCGCTGCGGTAAAATACATCCAGGGCCAGGCCGGTCCAGCGCAAGGGGCCGTGCGCTGTAAATCCTACGCTGAAAATCGGCCTTTCGGCAATTGTCCGGCTGTCATTCAACACCCCGGCCATTTCGGCGATCGCCTCGACACCCTCAGGGCTGAAAGATAAAACGCGCACGTGTTTGCCGGTATTGGCGGCCATTACCCGGTAACCGGCCACATCCCTGAATCGTGGAGCGATATCGCTGACACTTACCCCCACTACACCGTCAATATGCGGCAAACCATCGACCAGCCTGGAGAGCCGGGCCAGAGCATTCCGGTCGAATTCGCGGCGGCCCTCCGGCCCCCTCAAATTCAAGGCCGCGGCGGTCCAGAATACCGGATCGCCTCCCGGAGCGACCCGCCACCGCCGCTCGTTCCGGCCGCAAAAAAGCGCCTCTCGCGGCGCCAGGGCCAGGTATTCAGCAACCATTTTCCGCGGGAAACAGACAGTCTCGTTGTCCCGGCCGGCAAGAGCGCCGGCGGCCAGCAACCGCTCGCGGATCTTTTCGTGCTCCAGTTTCAAACCCACCCGTTCCAGGATATTCAGAGTGGCCTGATTGATTTTTTCAACGTCAGTTTGATTGATGAACTTTTTCCAGGCCAAGGCTGACTCCTCACCCCGGAAACCCCGGAGGCGATTACAATTATGATAAATGTTTTTGTATTACCAGAGATTAAACCGGCTTAGTAGGGCAGCGGATAATTCCTTGAGTTCGTAGCCAAAGATACTACAGGCAATGATGGTAAAAACAATAAAAAAAGCCAGGATGAATTTCAGTTTCCGGTCCAACTTGGTCTCGATCCCGACCCAGCCCTCAGCCGCCAGCAAGATAAGCAGAGGCTCGATGGGAAGGCGCATACGCGGAGAGCCATAGGCTGCCAGGCTGAGAAGATAAAAATATGCGATCAGGCTGAACGGAATAATTTGAGAGCTATGCCACTTTTTTCTCCTGAATAACCAAACTGCAGAGAAAAGCAAGATCCAAATAAACCAGAAATTGATTGTGCCCCGTGGTTGACCTAGTACCTCCCAGTCAAAAGGAGACCAGAAATAAGCCGTTTTCAAAGGTATCAGCCTGACCGGCCTAAGGGGCTCATTTCTCATCTCTTTCCAGGCCAATGCCTGAAGGGCACGATTCATTTCAATCTCATTTAGATGGACAATGTACCGGTCCTGATCCTTAAGTTCGGATTCTTCTAAATTGTTGCCGAATATTTTCCCTTGATAAGGAAATAGACTCGTGTAAGCCACCATACCGGTATTGGTGCTGGTAAATACAGGCGCGTGGAATTCCAGGTAATTACGTACAACCCATGGAGAATAAACCGCCCCGAAGGCGACCAGGATAACAAAACCGCATTTGATCGGGCGAATATCCCGGCGCTTCAAATAATCCCAGGCTAACAGACCCAAAATAACAGGAGGAAAATAGAATATCATCGATCTGGTCAACGCGGCCAGGGCCAAAAGCCCTCCGGTCAACAGGGAGATGCCGGTTTTCTTTTCCCGAACGGCTAAAATGCTGCAATATGTCGCGGCCAGGAACAGCGGAGTAAATAGTGTCTCGCTGAGATACTGTATCCCGGTCGTGATAAACGGCAGGTAAACAGCGGCTACGACAGCTGAAATCCAGCCGACGCCGGAAGTGAAGGTTAGCCGCCCGAGGAGAAAAATCAAAACGACCGTCAGGGCGCCTAACGCGGCCTGGCAGAAATATACCGCAATTCTGGAATTACCCGAGAACTTGTAAATTCCCGCTAAAAAGATCGGGTATACGGGCGGCACCATAGCGGTGATGACTCCATTCGACCGGAGACCTTTTCCGGCGGCCAGCGAACTGGCAAGGCTATGATAAAGAAGCTGGTCTTTTCTCAGCGGCTTGTCACGTAGGGTACTGAAGGCGGCAATTGCCCCCAGGCGCACCAGCAGGGCCAGCAGGAATATCGAAAGGAGCGGTCTGGACTGAATCAGAGAGCGCAGCATTGGCATCGAAGGCTTTCAGACAATGTAGGCCGGGTTATACAACGACCGGAGGGTAAGCATATCCCTCCAGCGCCTTAGCGGCCCGGCATGCCGCCGGGAACGCGGCAAAATTAATAAAAATTGCTCCGCGAGGCAATCACCAGGCAAAATTCCGGCTCGGTTTAGAGCGAGATTCATTTAGCCGGCGCGGCGGATTTCTTCTTCTGTATTCCAGCGGATTTCCAGCCTTACCGGGCGTCCGCGGATTCCCATCTGGTTTACTGATCGGACATGCAGCCGGTTGACTCCCGGTTCGAGGCTCCAGAATAAAGCGGCCTTCTGCGTTGTCACCAGACTGTCCGCGCCGAACTGAATCTCGAACTCGGAAAAATTCGGAGTAAAAGTGTCCAGGAAAATCCGCAGGATTCCCTCGTGAGCCGGGACCACGGAAAGCCTCACCCGATCCAGCGGCCAATAGAGATCCTCCAGGCGGCCGGTTTCATTTTTATAATAAACATTGTCCGAGGTAAGCTCATCCTGCCATTCCACGGCATTCATCACCGAGTTGGACAGCGGATACCACCGGGGAAAGCGGTTGGTAAACCAGTCGTTGCGCATCCGGACCGCGAAATTTCTATACAGGCTGAAATAAAACTCATTTTTCAAATCATATTGCGGCCCGGTCTTTCCCTGAATAATGGCCGCTTGCGCCTCGCGCTCCGGCGATTTGAGGAGGCAGTGCAATTCATAGACACTTTGCGGAATGCCGTCGACAGTCACTATTCGGGCGTAGGTCGGATCGAGCATGAGCCATTTTCCAAAAGTCTCGCACCAGGCCTCGCAAACCACATGGCCGCCATTTTCTGAATCCAGCATGACATAGCGCGCGGTGTAACCCAGGGCTGCCAGGCACTGAACCAGGGTGGTGCTGAGCTCGCTGCACCAGAAGCGCTGCCCCCGGCCTGCCTGGTAAAGAATATCCAGGGCGTTAAAATTAAAATTCACATTTAAATCTGTTTTTGGCAGGCCGGGACGCTCATAAAATTTCAAATGCAGCCAGAAAGTCAGGCGCTTGAAAACCTCGAAGTCATCCTCAACTCCCCGGACCTGGTCCTCCAGGTTGTAAAGAGTCCGCAGTGAATCCAGCAGCGGCTCGGCCGCGGTCTGATATAGGAACGGGAACCTGGACCGCGGCAGGGTATCATTGGTGAACGTTTCGATCACGATACCGCTCGATGGCTGGTTGTCGTCGAAGTAGCGCTGAAGGTCCCGGGCGGAGGTGAATTTATCGCGTGGATTTTGCGGAAGCACTGGCTCAGCCGGTCCGGTTTGCGCCAGGATCAGCTTGCTGCGGTAAGGGTCGTAAACCGAGACCAGAGCCCCGGCAGCCTCGGCCACCGCGCGCTTGGACAACCAGATAACCGAACGCATCCGGCTGGCCGGGTGGAATTGGTCCCCGTGAAGGTAAATCAGCGTAATAGCGGCCGGAATGGAGATAACCAGAAATGCGGCGGCCGGCAGGACAAACAGAAATTTTCTGGATTTGCTCATAGGTTCAGGCTGTCGTCCGCTAAGTTTCAAGATTGGCTCAAGCCCAGGCGCTTCAGCGAATTTCAAGCTGTCATTTCTACGGCAAATTTAGTTCCGGAACCCGCAGGAAGAAAAAGCGCCTCCCTGGTTAATCGCGATGGAAGCTGCCGGAAGGCCTATCCATAAAAGCAGGCCCGGCGCTCGTAAGAACGCAGCCGGGCTGGCAGTGGAAACTTCTGGTATCGGCGGGAGAGCAAAAGTCTCAGGCCGGGTATTTATCGCCCAGGTAGTCCCGCAGATAGTGGTTTTCGGTCGTGGCCGCATGAAGCTGCGCCTTTACTACATCGCCGATCGAAAGCAGGCCCAGCAGCCTCTCGCCCTGGATGATCGGCACATGGCGGATCTTGTTCTGGGTCATTACCTGCATGATATAATCCAGCGTATCCTCGAGTACGCCCACTATCAGGTCGTCTTTCCGGGTCATTCCATCCTTGACCTTGAGCCCGAGGAAATCGCGGCTATGGCGGTGGGTCAACCGCAAGACATCCCTTTCGGTGATTATCCCGGCAATCTTGTGCTGGTGGTCCATGACGATCAGCGAACCGATATTGTGCTCGACCAGTACCGCCACGGCATCGGCAATCGTTTTATCCTCATAGATGGTCAAGACCTGAGAGCCTTTAACCTTCAGCATGTCGCTGACCTTCTCCATGCGTCTCCTCCGGGTGAGGGTTCTACAGCACGCGGCTGTTCTCCTGGTGATATAGAATAGTAAGTTTCAAATCCGCCTCAGTCAATGTTTACCGCCCTTGCCGGGGAGATTTTGCGGTTCCGGCCGCCCGAAGATTCTTGAATAATTATCCTGAAACGTTTATTTATAAGACTCAGCGGTCCTTGAAAATGCACGGCCGGAGATGCCGGCCGTAACTTAAAACGGATGTGGAAGTTAAGATGAAGCTGGACCTGGAAACTTTGGAGCTGCTACTGGATAATATCGGCTGCGGCGTATTTACGGTCGATAATGAGCGCCGGATAACCTCCTGGAACCGGTCCGCGGCGGAGATCACCGGGTTTCCGGCCTCGGCCATGCTCGGAAAGCGCTGCTGCAGCTTAAAATGCCTGAACTGTGTTCAAGGCACCGCGGGTGAGGCCGAGGATTGCCAGGTCTTCCGCGAGGGGAATACCGGTCCCCAGGAATGTGTGCTGGCCCGCGCGGATGGGACCACCGCGCGGGTGCTGAAAAGCGGCCGTCTGCTTTACGATAAAGCGGGAAATCTGCTTGGCGCCGTGGAATCGCTGACCGACATTTCCTCGATCCGCACCGAATTCAATGAGCTGTTCCAGGATTCAGCCGGCCTTCAGGAGAGCGCGCCGGTGCCGGGAATGATCGGCTTGAGCGAACAGATGCGCCAGGTTTACCGGCTGGTGCGTTTCGCCGCCGAGAGCGAATCCACCGTGCTGGTCACCGGGGAAAGCGGCACCGGCAAGGAGCTGGTGGCCCGGGCGGTCCACGCTCTAGGCCGCAGGCATTCCGGTCCATTTGTGGCGGTAAACTGTTCGGCCCTGCCGGAAACCCTGCTGGAGAGCGAGCTGTTCGGCCATGTCAAGGGGGCGTTCAGCGGGGCGGTGGCGAACAAGGTCGGCCGTTTCGAGCTGGCCGCGGGGGGGACGGTTTTTCTGGATGAGATCGGCGATATCAGCCCGCTGATCCAGCTCAAACTGCTGCGCATCCTGCAAAACCGGGAGTACCAGCGTGTCGGCGAGAGCGCCGGCCGCACCGCGGATGTCCGGGTGATCGCCGCCACGAACAAGGACCTGCTCCAGGCCGTGCGCCGGGGCGAGTTCCGCGAGGACCTTTTCTTCCGTCTCAAGGTTTTCCCCATCGCGATCCCACCGTTGCGCGACCGCAAGAGCGACATATCCGAGCTGGTGCGGCACTTTATCACCGAGTTCAACCGTAAGACCGGCAAGCGCATCTCGCTGATCAAGCCGGAGGCGATGAAACTGCTGCTCGAGTACTGCTGGCCGGGCAATGTCCGCGAGCTGGAGCATGCTATCGAGTACGCTTTCGTGCTCATCCAGAACGAGGAGCTGGGGCCGTTCGAGCTGCCCCAGGAAATCCTGCGCATGGAGTTCAGAAAGCAGTTCTGCCCGCCCGGGCAGCAGAATTTCCTGATCGCCGCAGATTCCCAAGCCGCTGTTACCGCGGCGCCCTCAAACCACCGCGGCCAGCCCGGCCGGAGCGAGCTGCTCCAGGCGCTCCAGCAGTACGGTTGGAACCAGAGCGCCGCGGCCCGCCACTATGGAGTGAGCCGGGTGACGATCTGGAGCTGGATGAAAAAACTCGGCATTACCAAGCCCTCCGGGGGGTGATCTATCATAAATATCCGGTCCTGTTAAAGCGTCAAGATGCTTAACCCTATGTTAAGTTTAACGCCTTAAATTAACACTCTTCCTGCATTGACCCAATCTTCCCTTCTAATTCTAACTATATAATTTAAAACAACTTATAGCCATACACGCCGCTTTCCTTTTCCTGGCACTCATTTTGATTATCTCCTCAGGCAACTGTGCAATCCAGGTTACTATCGATAAACCACAAAAAAGGAGATCCCAGATGAGCCAGCTCAAAGTTTTGAACGACTCGAATTTCGACAGCGCGGTCGCGGGCAAAAGCCAGCCGGTGATGGTCGATTTCTACGCCGACTGGTGCGCGCCCTGTCAGATCCTCTCCCCCACGGTGGAAAAGATCGCCGAGGAGTACCAGGGCAAGGCCGAGGTGGCAAAGTTCAATGTCGATGAAAGCTCCGGCGTGCCGATGCGTTTCGGCATCCAGGGCATCCCGACAGTTTTGTTCTTCAAAGAGGGTAAGCTGGTCGACCGGGTGGTGGGCCTGGTGCCCCGGCAGGAGCTGACCGGACGCCTGGACAGCCTGCTCGGCACCGGGAATTGAAGAAACGACGGTCTGTTGACCCGGATTATTCACCAAATGACGCAAACCCGGTAGGGGCGCAAACGAAATTTTTTTGAATTAATCGGTTTAGCAGCGCCTATTTTAAACTTTTGAGATGGAGTGTGAAATGAACATGGAGAGAACGATCCGCGCGATAGCCGGAAGCTTTATCCTGGTCTCCCTGGCCCTCGGCTGGTGGGTCCATCACGGCTGGTTTCTTTTCACCGCCTTTGTCGGCGCCAACCTTTTGCAGTCCGCGATTACCCGTTGGTGCCTGATGGAGGACATCCTGGACAAGCTGGGGATTGCAAAGAAGACCAGTCCGCAAGCCCGATAAAAACTTCATTCGATGATCGGAGTGGGAATGAAATTCAAATTTTTAGCATTCGGAGCGAGATTTTTGTTCGGCCTGGCGCTGACAGTGCTGACGGTATTAGCGCCTTCCGGCCTGAAAGCGCAGACAGATACGCTGCGTATCACCCTGAACCAGGTGCTCGAGCATGCCCTGAGCTCCAGCCCGCAGGTCCTGGCCGCCCGGAAGGGCGAGGAGCAGGCCGGCGGCATGGAGCTCTCATCGCTGGCCGGTTTCCTGCCGCACCTGAAAGTCTCCGAGGTGTTCAGCCGCGGGGATGACCCGGTGTTCGCATTCGCCACCCGCCTGCGCCAGACCCGTTTCAGCGCCGCGGATTTCGATGTGGCGAAGCTCAACTCGCCGGGCGATATTACAGACTATGCCACCCGCGTGGTGATCGAACAGCCGATATTCAACGCAGGGCTGAGCTATTACGGCCGCAAGCAGGCTGTGGCCTATCACGATGCCGCCGGCCAGGTTTCCGATGCGGTGCGCGAGGGGACACGGTTCAACGTGCGGCTGGTCTATTATTCGCTTATCCTGGCCCGCGAAAACCTGAAAGTGCTCGAGGCCGCCCTGGCCTCGGCCCGCAGCCATCAGCACCAGGCGCAACAGATGCTCGAAACCGGCCTGGTCACCCGGGCTGATGAACTCAAAGCCTCGGTGCGGGTGAGCGAGCTGGAACAGCAGCGGATAAGAGCACTGAACATGGTCGCTGTGCTCTCCGAAAAACTTAAACTGGCTTCCGGCTGGCGCGATGACAATTTCCTTATGCCCTCTGAGGAATTGAATGAGCCTGATTTCACTGTCGCTCTCGATTCGCTGACCGCCTATGCTCTGGCCCACCAGGGCGAGCTCGGGGCGGCAAAGTCCGTAGCCCGGGCCGCGGAGTACGGCGCGAGAGCCGCCTGGGGCGAGGTTGTCCCCAGGCTCAACGGTTTCTTCCAGTATGAGAGGGATGGCCGGTCGGCATTCTCCAATGACGGGAATAACTGGATGATCGGCGTGGCCCTGGACTGGTATCCTTTCGATGGCTTCGGCAGCGCGGGCAAGATTATCAGCAAGAAAGCCGAGCGGGAGAAAGCGGGCTATGAGGCTGCCCTGGCCGGGCACAAGGTCGAGGTGGAGGTCAAGGAAAGCTATCTGGAGGCCGGGGCCTCGCGAAAAATGATCGGCGTGGCCCGGGAGGCAGAGCGCCAGGCCGCGGAAAGCCTGCGTATCCTGGAAAACCAGTACCAGGCGGGGC